>ONXK01000174.1 GCA_900321785.1 uncultured Lachnospiraceae bacterium
ACAGGGCAGGAACCCTCGCAAGCACCGCAATCGATGCAAGCGTCTGCGTCGATCTCGTACTGAGCATCGCCCTGAGAGATTGCTTCGACGGGACATGAAGCTGCACAAGTGCCGCAGCTGATGCAAGTATCGTTAATAACACGTGCCATTTTGTAATTCTCCTTTCGGTTATAAAACAAATGATAATGAATATCTAGGTTAGTACAAACTAAATATCCTAATCCTGACACAAGCCACAGACCGCACCGAAATGCAGATCTGTGGCTTGTTCTTAGTCTATATCATAGCTGTTTTTCTATGATGCGTCAAGACAATTTTTTGTCATTCTCTCAGGCTGTTCCGGGGATTGGTCCGGGCTGATCGGTCTGACTTTGTCTTATTCCTCGTTGTACAGTGCACCGAGTTTGCTCAGGTACTCATAGTGAGCCTTCGCATTGGCTTCGTTCTCAGCATACATTCTGTCTGCGTTGGCCGGATTAGCCTTCTTCAGGGACATGTAACGAACTTCGCCGTTCAGGAATGCCTGGTAATCATCGGTAGCGGGCTTGCTGTCGAGGAAGAACTTCTTAGCGCCGCCGGCAGGGTTGAAGCGGAACAGGTTCCAGTAACCGGTTGTAACAGCCAGTTTCTCTTCATCCTGAACCTTAGCCATGCCCTTCTTGATACCATGGTTGATGCAAGGTGCGTATGCGATGATGAGCGAAGGTCCGGGATATGCCTCAGCCTCAGCGATCGCCTTGATGCACTGGTTCCTGTCAGCGCCCATGGAGATCTGTGCGACATATACGTAGCCATAGCTCATAGCCATTGCAGCGAGGTCTTTCTGCTTGACTTCCTTACCGCCTGCAGCGAACTGTGCGACTGCACCGATAGGAGTAGCCTTGGAGGACTGACCACCTGTGTTGGAGTAAACTTCTGTGTTGAAGCAGAATACGTTGATGTCCTTGCCGGAAGCGAGGATGTGGTCGACACCGCCGTAGCCGATATCGAATGCCCAGCCGTCACCACCGAAGACCCACTGGGACTTCTTAGCCAGGAACTGTTTCTGCTCAAGGATATCCTTTGCAGCGTCAGAGCCGTCTGCCTCAAGAGCAGCGACCAGAGCGTCTGTTGCAGCGCCGTTCTCAGCACCGACGGAGAAGGTCTCGATCCACTTGTCAGCGGCAGCCTTCACAGCATCGCCTGCGGTCTCGGCAACAGCCTCGACCTTGGATTTCAGATTGTCGCGGAGAGCCTGGTTTGCAAGGAGCATACCATAACCGAACTCAGCGGCATCTTCGAACAGGGAGTTGGACCATGCAGGACCATTTCCGTTCTCATCCACGGTGTAAGGAGTGGAAGGAGAAGAGTTGCCCCAGATGGAGGAGCAGCCTGTTGCGTTTGCGATGTACATTCTGTCACCGAACAGCTGAGTGATGAGCTTAGCGTAAGGTGTCTCACCGCAGCCTGCGCAAGCGCCGGAGAACTCAAGCAGGGGCTGCTTGAACTGGGAGCCCTTGACAGTGGTCTCTTTGAACTTGGCAACGACGTCCTTCTTGATCGGGAACTTAACAGCAACGTTGAAAGCTTCCTGCTCGTTGGGCTGTGCCATGCCCTCTTCCAGACGGGTCATGTTCAGAGCCTTCTCGCCCTTCTTGCCGGGGCAGACATTTGCGCAGCTTCCGCAGCCTGTGCAGTCGAGAGAGGAAACAACGATTGCGAACTTGTATCCGGGCATGCCCATCATGTCGAGAGTAACAGTGCCTTCAGGAAGCTTCTTAGCCTCTTCCTCGGTCAGAGCCATAGGACGGATTGCAGCGTGAGGGCAGACATAAGAGCAGAACGTACACTGGATGCAGTTCTCGCTTGCCCATACGGGAACGTTGACGGCGATGCCGCGCTTCTCAAATGCAGCTGCGCCGGAAGGAGTGGATCCTTCATAGTATTTGGAAACAACAGATACAGGAATCTTGTTACCTTCCTGACCGTTGACCTTGGACTGGATGTTGTTGACGAAATCAACGACGTCCTGACGATCGCCGGAAGCGACGGAGATGTCATACTCTTCGCCTTCTGCCTGGCCCCAGCTGTCGGGAACATCTACCTTGACGACGTTCTGAGCGCCGGCATCGATAGCCTTCCAGTTCTTCTCGACAACGTCCTGACCCTTACGGCCGTAAGTCTTCTGAGCAGCTTCCTTCATGAACTTGATGGCATCTTCCTCAGGGATGATGTTGGCAAGTTTGAAGAATGCGGACTGCAGGATGGTGTTGATCCTGGTCGGGCCCATGCCGGTCTCGATACCGATCTTGACACCGTCGATGGTGTAGAACTGAATGTTGTGGTCGTGGATGAAGCGCTTGACCTGAGGAGGAAGGTGGGTCTCAAGACCTTCGGGATCTCCCCAGCTGCAGTTCAGCAGGAATGTGCCGCCGTCAACCAGCTCCTGGGACATGTTGAACTTGCGGATGTATGCAGGGTTGTGGCATGCAACGAAGTTCGCCTGGCGTACCAGATAGGTGGACTTGATGGGCTTTTTGCCGAAGCGGAGGTGGGACATTGTGACACCGCCGGACTTCTTGGAGTCATAATCGAAGTATGCCTGTGCATACATATCGGTGTTGTCGCCGATGATCTTGATGGAGTTCTTGTTGGCACCGACAGTACCGTCTGCGCCCAGACCCCAGAACTTGCAGCAGATTGTGCCTTCGGGAGTGGTAACGATCTCTTTGCCGCTGTCGAGGGACAGGTTTGTGACATCGTCCGTGATACCGATGGTAAAGGTCTTCTTGGTGGTGTTGTTGTAGACTGCGATGATCTGTGCAGGAGTGGTGTCCTTGGAACCAAGACCATAACGGCCGGAGAACACGGGAACATCCTTGAACTTGGAATCAGCAAGAGCAGCCTTGACATCCAGTGCCAGAGGCTCGCCGATGGAGCCGGGCTCTTTGGTCCTGTCGAGGACGGAAATCTGCTTCACGCTGTCAGGGATAGCGGCGAGGAATGCCTCGGTGCAGAAAGGTCTGTACAGGCGGACTTTGATGACGCCGACCTTCTCGCCCTTGGTTGCGAGATAATCGATGGTCTCTTCAATAGTCTCGTTGACGGAACCCATAGCGATGATGACCTTCTCGGCATCGGGAGCGCCGTAGTAGTTGAAGAGCTTGTAGTCTGTGCCGATCTTGGCATTGACTTTGTCCATGTACTCCTGGACGATCGCGGGCATTGCATCGTAGTAAGGATTGCAGGCCTCACGGGTCTGGAAGAAGATGTCAGGGTTCTGAGCGGAGCCCATCTGACGAGGATGAGTCGGGTTCAGGCAGTTGCGGCGGAACTCGGCAATTGCCTCGTGGTCGATCAGGTCGTTGAGGTCTTCATAATCCCAGATCTGGATCTTCTGAATCTCGTGGGAAGTACGGAATCCATCAAAGAAGTTGATGAAAGGAAGTTTGCCCTTGACTGCTGCGCAGTATGCAACGGGGGTCAGGTCCATAACTTCCTGTACGCTGGACTCGCAGAGCATAGCACATCCGGTCTGACGGGCAGCGTAAACGTCGGAATGATCACCGAAGATGTTCAGCGCATGTGAACAGACAGCACGTGCTGCAACGTTGCAGACAGCCGGGAGACCTTCACCGGCGATCTTGTAAAGGTTCGGGATCATCAGAAGAAGACCCTGGGAAGCAGTGAAGGTGGAGGTCATAGCACCGGCTGCGATGGAGCCGTGGACAGCACCAGCTGCACCGGCTTCCGACTGCATTTCCGTAACCTGTACCTTCTGACCGAAGATGTTCTTTCTTCCGGCAGTTGCCCACTCATCGACATGCTCAGGCATGACGGATGAAGGAGTGATGGGATAGATGGTAGCTACTTCTGTATACGCATACGCGGCGTGTGCAGCAGCTTCGTTACCATCCATGGTGAGAAACTTTCTTGCCATTACATTGTCCTCCTGTAATTTTGAAGCGGTTACCGCATTGTTCATAAAAGATTGAAAAAGCAGCAAACGCATGTTCCGGATTTGCTGGTACCACCTGAGAAACTACATAAAAATGTGATCCCTCTGCCGCCCAAAACATGGTCTGGCTTTCGAATCCCCCTCAGATCCTGCGGCGGCCGGAAATCTGTGACTTCCGAGCTGCGGGTCCAAGGCAGCTGAAAACTGTATACAGCGCCTGGACAAACTGCCGCACGATACATGCTCCGTGAGTGGATCCAGCATATTTATGTTAACATTGCACTATGCAAAATGCAATGTGATTTTAAGATTGTACACAAAAATAATCATTTAAAATGTA
>ONXK01000069.1 GCA_900321785.1 uncultured Lachnospiraceae bacterium
GGGGACGGTCCTTTTGACACATCTTTGAGTCAAAGAGATCGGTCCTTTTGACACATCTTTGCAAGCACTTACGGTACTGTGCTATAATGGTTCAGAGTTTACAGATTTTCAATTATTCTGATTTTCAAGTGTCTTGATTTTCGATTATCCTGATTTTCAAGTGTCTTGATTATCAATTATCCTGATTTTTAATTGTCTTGATCATTTTTTTCGGTCTGTATGTATCCTGCCCGACGGGCAGTAAATGATATAACTCCGATCGAAGATTAGATTTGGGAGGAATAAAGTTGAGCAACCAGAATTATACAAACCGCAATCATCCGGGCACAAAAATGCGGGAGGTCAGCCTTCCCAGGCTCCTGCTCCTGACATTTAGAAGCTGGCGGAGCATGCTGCTGATGGGCCTGGTCTTTGCCATCCTGCTGGCCGGACTGAAGGTTGTAAATGAATACAGAGGCAGGGAAGAAGCGCAGCTTCTTCACGAGGAGTACCTTACACAGAGTGCCCTGTATGAGGCGTCTGTCCAGACCTATACGGATGCGATCCAGCGCTTCCAGTCCAAGATTGATGAAAAACAGTCATATTTTAATGACTCTCTCCTGATGCAGATCGATCCGCAGAGGGAATGTGTTTCCAATGTCTCCATGGTTGTACGGACACCCGGACTTGAGGAGGCGGATTCCGCAAAATCGTCTGCAGGACAGACACAGAGCGCATCTGTTGTCAATGCCAGCAATGTGGTTCATGCCTATGACAGCTTTATCCGGAACGGCATCTCTTATCAGCAGTTTGCCGATGAACTGGGCGTTTCCGAGGAGAGTGTCCGCGAACTGATCATGGTCACAACAGACTGGTTCCAGTTCAGCAGTGTCTTCAAGCTTCAGGCCCGCAGTTCGGACATTGAGCTGTCTAAACGGCTCATGGACTATATCCTGCAGCAGGTAGAGGAGCAGAAACCCGTTTTCGAGAAGACCCTCGGAGAGCATGAGATCAGCGTTGTCAGCCGCAATGACAGCGTGGTCGTCGATGATATGCTTGCCTTCCAGCAGACCACTCTGCAGAGCTCGATCGCGCAGCTCCAGAAGGACCTGCAGACATCACAGACCAGTCTGAAAGAACTGGTCAAGCCTACAGATGCCCCCGCTGCAACGACAAAGGGCATTATCAAGACAGGCATCAAATACGGCATTGCCGGTTTTATCGGCGGCATCTTCCTGATGATCCTCATCTATGCTGTGCGGATCCTCATGAAGGGAAAGATCCTCACTGACGATGAACTGAATGTCGCTTACGGGCTCCGCAATATTATGACTTACCCTGCCGGTACCGGCAGAAAAGAGTACCGCTCCGCGATCGACAGGCTGGTGAACCGCCTGGTAAACGACGGCCCGGACATCTCCATGTCCGCAGCCAATGATGTGACGATCGCCAAAGTGGAGAGTATGTCTGCACCTTCGGGCATTCATAAGGTAATGCTTGCGGGAACCGTCGGAGAGACTCGTCTGGAGTCTTTTGCCAAAACACTGACTAAGCGGGCCGAGGCAATCGGCAGCACAGTCACTTTTGAGGCAGCTCCCGATCTGGATACCAATGCTGCGGCTGTCCGCCGCCTTCTCACGACCGACGCCTGCATCGCAGTGGAGGAAGTGGGAGAGACATCTTACCGCGATGCGGCAGAAATCATCGAGATTCTGCTTGCCTCGGGCAAACCGGTACTCGGTACTGTATATCTGTAATCAATTTCAGGCTCTTTTATCAGACTTGTGCAGATCCGCATACTTCCCGATATAAGGGCAGGTAATCGGCGTCTGCCCTGCCGGGGCAGACGCTTTCTGTATATAGAATGAGATGGTGTTTTTTTTACCAACTTTTGACCTTTACATCATAAAATGAGAAGCAAGCTTTATTACATCTTATTTCTGGCACTGGCCGGAATCATGATGGCAGCGGCACTTGTGACCGTGCGGGAGAGCGCTTATTTTCAGCCCTTCAAAACTGCATCGGGTACAGGTGACGGCGGAACGGAGAATAGTTTCATCCAAGTTGTTTCCAGGGAAAGCTTCGAAGAGCGAAGACAGAGCCTGCCCGAAGCAGATTTCTCCCCTTCGGATTACCTCTGGCGGGGAGGCCCTGCAGCCTGCGACAGGGAGAAGGCATCCGTCTATCTTCCCTGCAATGTCAGTGCTCTGACAGACTTGTTCGCCGGCCTGATGCCCTCCGCCCCCCGCAGTATCATATATGTCTGCCGGGATGAAAAGATGGAGGATCCCGCGGCAGCTGTGGCAGAGGGACATGCTTTTGAAGCCCTGCTGGTATCCGGACAACATGTCCAGTCCTTCCACATTATCCTGACAGGCCTTCCAGCCCTCTGTATTGAAAAGACGGACAGGGAGGAGATCCTGAACAAAGAAGAACATGAGGGAAGGCTCAGGTACATCCCTCTTGATCATACAGATGCCGGCACAGATTTTTCGGAAGTTTCAGACCTTTCGGAAGCTGCAGACCTTTCAGAAGCTGCAGACCTTTCGGAAGCGGCGCCGGATGCTCTCCTGAAATGTACTTTTCATGTGAGAGGAAATGTGTCCTCCGGCCTGGACAAAAAGCCCTACAAAATCTCTCTTACCAATGGCGCGGGAGAGAAGATGAAGGTCTCTCTGGGCGGACTGCGCGCGGACGACGACTGGATCCTGAATCCCCTCTATACCGACCAGTCCCGGGTCCGGGAGATGACGGCCTACACCCTGTGGGACCGGGTTTCCGCCTTCTCTGATTCTCCTCAGGCTTCTTCGAGGATGCGGTATGTGGAAGTCTTCCTCGATCATTCCTATCAGGGAATCTATGGCCTGATGGAGCCTGTGGACGGGACTCAGCTGGGACTCTCGCCGGGAGATCTTCTCTACAAGATCGACCGCTGGGACAGAGAATATCCCTACATTGACCTGTACGAAGAATCTGAGGGAAAGACGGAAATCTATAACGATCATGGATTTCCCTGTGTGGAGATCCGATATCCTATAGCATGGGACCCTACAGCTGACTGGTCGCCCATGCAGGCCTTTCACGAGTTTTCCTTCAGGACGAAGGATCCCCGGAGCCTGACAACTGCCGGACTGGAGACAGACATTGACAGCGTTGTGACGCTCAGTCTCTACTGCGCCATGACGCATGCCATGGACAATAACTGGAAAAACAGTTTTCTGATCGCAAAACAAACTGACGGCGGCTATCAGCTCTTCAGGACCATCTGGGATCTCAATTACGTTTTCGGGGATGTTTTTATATTTGAACCGGACGAAAAATATACGGTGTTTGATCCAAAGACGGCTTCCGGCTATACACCATGTGAAGATTCCACTTATGATTTCGAGGCCTTCCTGCAGGCGGATCTCTCCCTGGAGGGCAGTCTCGCCGACAAATGGGCTGTGTGGAGAAAGGGCGGGATCAGCGCCGACAGCATCTGTCAGGATGCGCGTGCGCATATGTCCCGGCTTACAGAGAGCGGCGCACTGGCAAGGGAGATGGAGCGATGGCCGCAGCAAAAAAACTGCGCCGAAGCTCTCGACGAAATGGAAGAGTGGATCCGCGCCAGATTTGCATATCTTGATGAGAGATATGGCTGGAATGCGAGATGACATATTTGGAACCGGATTTGCATATCTTGATGAGAGATATGGCTGGAATGCGAGATGACATATTTAGAACCGGATTTGCATATCTTGATGAGAGATATGGCTGGAATGCGAGATGACATATTCCCAACCGGATTTGCATATCTTGATAAGAAATATGTTTTGAATACCAGATAATCCATTTTTACATGTTTCGTATAGCCGAAGCGGCTGTGAAAAGCCGTGTTCTCATCTTTGCCCGACCCAAGCTGTGTCCGATTGGATTTTTTGGGCAGGATGTATGAGAAAAGAAACAATTTTTCCTGTTTTACTGTCAAATCTGTCAGGCAGGAAATCGAAAACTGGATTATAATAATTTTGTATGCTGATGGCGGTGTCTTTTTTCCAGAAGAGACCCACAGCATGTTTTCGGAACATTCTGTCGTGAAGGCCGCACTGTGGGGGTGTGTGTGCACAGGACAGTGTTCATAGTACCACGGCGCCGGGACCGGTTTTATACCGGACTGTCAGGTGCTATATCATGAAAGGGAGGAGCAAACATATGTTTTTCAAATCAAGGCATTTGAACAGCATTAATGCCGGCCACCACAAACACACGGCCGGCTGTGCGACAGAGATTATGCCGGTTCCTGCTACCGTCAGAATCTCCATGTCGCAGAACATTGGTGCGCCCTGCAAGCCCCTTGTCAAAAAAGGGGACACGGTCCTTGTTGGCCAGAAGATCGGTGACACAGATGCATTTCTGCACGTTCCCGTACATGCCAGCGTTTCCGGCAAAGTAACCGGAATCGAGACACAGAGGAACGCCATGGGCGGCATGGACACTCTCGTAGTGATCGAGGCCGACGGGCAGCAGACTATGGATCCTGAGATCAAGCCTCCGGTCGTAACGAATCACAAGGAATTCGTGGATGCCGTCAAGGAGAGCGGTCTTGTAGGACTGGGCGGTGCGTCATTCCCGACTTGGCTGAAATTCAATCCCAAGAATATGGACGGCGTCAAGACCCTGATCATCAATGGCGCGGAGTGTGAGCCTTTTATCACTTCCGACCACAGGACCATGCTGGAGGATGCCCAGAACGTAATCGACGGCGCTCTTGCCGTTATGAAGTATCTCGAGATCGATGAATGTTATATCGGCATCGAGGACAACAAGCAGGATGCAATCGACAACTTTGATATGCTCTTTGCAAAGCAGGAAATCGACAATATGTTCACTTTCCCGCTCAAGGCAAGCTATCCCAAGGGCGCAGAGCGTGTGCTGATCTATGAGATCACCGGCAAGACCTGTGACGCCGGCGTACTGCCCGCAGACCTTGGCTGCATCGTATCAAATGTCACTTCGATCGCCTTCCTCGGACAGTATCTCAAAGATGGTATTCCGCTTATCAAAAAGCGCATGACCGTCGACGGCGACGCTGTCTCCGAGCCCAAGAACATCGTGGCACCCATCGGTACAGAGATCCACGACGTGATCGAGTTCTGCGGCGGTTACCGCAAGCCTCCGAAGAAGATCCTTATGGGCGGCCCTATGATGGGACGTGCAGTCTTCTCCGACAGGATGCCGATCGTCAAGAACAACAACGCGATCCTCGCTTTCTCCAGGGAACAGGCCTGGATTCCCGAGGAAACAGCCTGCATCAACTGCGGAAGATGCCACAAGGCATGTCCGTTCGGCCTTCTGCCCACAGGATTCGCGGACGCTTATGAGTCCGGTGATGTGGAGCGCCTCAATGACCTCAAGGTCATGCAGTGCATGGAGTGCGGCAGCTGCTCGTTTGTCTGCCCTGCACACCGTCCGCTCGCCTTTATGAACAAGCTGGGCAAGGCAATGGTGAAGGAGGCAGCAAGCAATGGCAAGTAATACGAAATATTATGATAATCTTACTGTATCCTCCTCGCCCCATCTGGTGACGAGCCTGGATACAACCAGGACAATGCTGTATGTTGTGGCGGCCCTCTTACCTGCCGCTGCCATGAGTGTCCTGTATTTCGGCATTCCCGCAGTCATCATGATCGCGGTCTGCATGATCTGCAGTGCCTTTTTCGAGTGGGCTTATGAAAAGCTTCTCAACAAGCCCAACACCGTGCGTGACGGAAGCGCTCTGGTCACCGGCCTGATCCTGGCACTGAACCTGCCTGCAAACCTCACGCATCTGGACGGCATTGAGTATCCCATCTTCATGCCCATCCTGATCTGCATCATCGGCAGCTTTGTCGCCATCGTTGTTGTCAAACAGCTCTTCGGCGGCATGGGAAGGAACTTTGCGAACCCCGCAATCGTCGGTCGTATCACCCTGTTCCTGTCCTTTACCTCTTATATGTCCACATGGCCGACGACCAGATTCCAGAAGGCGGCTCTTGACGCTGTTACCAGCGCCACTCCCCTCGGCTATCTGGCAGACGGAGACCTTACCTACTGCCCTTCCCTGAAGGACATGTTCCTGGGTAACATCGGCGGCGCCATGGGTGAGACCTGCGTCATCGCTATCCTGATCGGCGCGATCTTCCTCATCGCCATGAAGATCATCTCCCCGATCATCCCGGTATGCTTCGTCGGTACTGTATTTATTTTCGCTTTCCTGTACTACGCGATCGGCGGATCTCCTGAGGGGATGTCTCCTCTGTACATGGCCTGCTTCCATGTATGTGCGGGCGGCGTCATGTTCGGTGCAGTCTTCTGCGCAACGGATTATGTCACCTCCCCGATCATGCCTCTGGGCAAGGTCCTGTTCGGTATCGGCTGCGGACTGGTGACCATGATCATCCGTCTGTTCTGCTCTTATCCCGAAGGTGTTTCCTTCGCGATCCTGTTCATGAATATCATGACTCCTCTTCTGGACGGCTTTGCACAGGATCGTTTCTACGGAATCAGCAAGCGCAAAAAAGAAGCCGCTAAAGCTGCGGCTGAGAAATAAGCATAAGGAGGGTGTGGAATGAATAAGTCTAAAGAAAGCTTCGCAGCACCCGTCGTGGTGCTCAGCGCCATCTGCCTTGTGGTCTCGCTCGCGCTGGCATTTACTTACAAAGTCGCAAACCCCATCATCATCCGCAACAATGAGGCGGTGGCGGTTGCTGCCAGACAGCAGATCCTTCCCGCAGCGGATGCCTTCACACTGGTGGAGGACATGGAGCCTGCTGCATCTACAGACGGCAAGGCTGCAGTCACAGAAGTCTATGCAGCTGACAATGGTACCGGTTATGTCATGACCGTCGAGACCACTTCCTTCGGCGGCACCCTGACCATGATGGTCGGTGTTGACAGTGAAGGCGCACTCACAGGTGTCAAGGTCACAGAGCATGCGGATACTCCCGGTGTCGGTACCAAGGATATGGATCCTGCCTACCTCGCACAATACAGCGGCCTGACGGCGCTGACCAGTGCCGACAACATCAAAAAGGAGACAGCAGAACTCGCTGGCGGCGGTACATTTGAATATATCTCCGGTGCGTCTGTCTCCGGTCAGGCGATCCACTCCGGTGTGGAAGCAGCTCTGAATCAATTTGCAGCGATGGGAGGTGCTCAGTAATGGAAAAAAAGAATAAACTTGCGATTCTGGCCAACGGCCTGATCAAAGAGAATCCCGTCCTTGTACTGGTCCTCGGTACCTGCCCGACCCTTGCAACATCCACTTCCGTTGTCAACGGTTTTGGTATGGGTCTTTCCGCGACGGCGGTTCTGATCTGCTCCAACATCGTTATTTCGATCCTTCGTAAGATCATTCCCGACAGCGTGCGTATTCCCTGCTACATCACCGTAATCGCAGGCTTCGTCACGATCGTCCAGCTGGTCGTCAAGGCATTTGCCCCGGCTCTGGACAAGTCCCTGGGTCTGTATCTTCCCCTGATCGTTGTTAACTGCATCATCCTGGGCCGTGCGGAAATGTTCGCAAACAAGAATTCCGTCATTGATTCCGCTCTCGACGGCATCGGCATGGGCATCGGCTTTACCTTCACACTGGTCATCATGGGTTCCATCCGTGAGCTCATCGGTGCCGGCACATGGTGCGGTATTCCGGTCCTGTCCAGAATCATGCCCGGTATGAGCATCATGACACTGGTCCCCGGCGGTTTCTTTGTCTATGCGATCGTCATGGCATTCGTCCATTACATTACAGAAGACAAGAGCAAGATCAAAGACAGCTTCGGATGCGACGGATGCGCCAATGCGGATGACTGCATTGACGGCTCCGGCTGTGCAAAAGAGGAGGTGGCATAATTTATGGCTAAATATGTGATCATCATTATCAGCATGGTCCTCGTCAATAACTACCCTCTGGCGCAGTTCCTGGGCATCTGCCCCTTCCTGGGCGTCTCCAAGGACATGGACAGTGCCAGGGGCATGGGCATCGCCGTTACCTTCGTCATGGTTCTGGCGACAGCCGTTACATGGCCGATCCAGCAGTTCCTTCTTCATTCTCGTTATCGCTGCGCTCGTTCAGCTGATCGAGATGTTCATGAAGAAAAACATGGTCGGCCTCTATAAGTCGCTCGGTGTTTTCCTTCCTCTGATCACAACAAACTGTGCGGTCCTCGGTGTCTGCATCAGCAATATCGACAGCGGTTACAACTATCCCCAGTCCCTTTTCAACGCTTTCGGCGCGGGCCTCGGCTTCCTCTTCGCGATGATCATCATGGCAGGCGTCCGCGGAAAGCTCGTCGACCAGAGCCGTATTCCGAAGTCTTTCCAGGGTGTTCCGATCGTCCTGCTCACTGCAGCCATCATGTCCC
>ONXK01000008.1 GCA_900321785.1 uncultured Lachnospiraceae bacterium
GGCAAGAACCTCTCCCATAATATAATAGACATCACATTCCGCGCCGGTCGGCATAAAGAAGGAATCCACCAGGGTGAGGATATCGCTCTCCTGGATCTTACCCAGAAGGTCGCCGTAGGTATCCATATCCTCCATGGTGATGGTCTGCATGGCCTGTTCGTCTCCGTCTCTGGCTGCTTCCATCAGCTTTCTGCGGCGGTCCGCCCGCTGCTGGATCAGCTGCTGATCATAGGGGGACTTTTCCAGAGGAAGCAGTATTGTTCCCTCAACAGAAAGAGCGGAAAGACAGACTGCCGTCCCCGGAAAGGGAAGCTCCTCATAGGCGGAAAAGCGCAGATAATCGATTGCATTGAGCAGTCGGAAAATCAGTGTCGTTCCGATCCGCATGTCATCGCAGATTCCGGCGAAGGACCGGTTATCGATCCTCTCCTCCACAAAGACCTCTTCCATAGTCGTGACTGTCTCGGGCACCAGATAGGGTTCCACCTGCCCCGCCAGAAAGTCATTTTCATCCTCGAAAGTACCGGCCATGTTCAGCCCGCATCCGCCGGCCAGATCCATTTTGTACTCCGTCAGCATTTCCTCCGGGTGGTCGAGAATCGCTGCCTGCATGTGATATGAAGATTTGGTTTTGATATCGTCGATCAGATTCAGCCGGTCCAGTGCATTCATGGATTCGGAAAACCCCACCGCCCTTAAATACTTATGCAATAAACAAATCTCCTGTACGCAATGTGTCAGGGGGCATACACCCTCTGACACATATCATTAACATCTTAATCTCAATTCCGGAACGTTTCGCGCGACGGGATATCACACGAGACAGCTGTCCGGTTTACTGGTTTATTGTTTCACTTGTTCACAGGTACATGAACTTTGATATGCAGGACCTCAGCACTCAGGAACAAGCTCGGTCATGCCGCCCATGTAGGGACGAAGAACTTCGGGGATGGCAACGGTTCCGTCCGCGCGGAGGTTATTCTCAAGGAAAGCGATCAGCATGCGGGGAGGAGCCACAACAGTATTGTTGAGTGTATGGGCCAGATACTTTTTGCCGTTCTCTCCGCTGACACGGATCTGCAGGCGGCGCGCCTGTGCGTCACCCAGGTTGGAGCAGCTGCCGACCTCGAAGTATTTTTTCTGGCGGGGAGACCATGCCTCGACATCACAGGATTTGACCTTGAGGTCAGCCAGATCGCCGGAGCAGCACTCGAGTGTGCGGACAGGAATATCCAGGCTGCGGAAAAGCTCTACCGTGTAGGACCACATCTTGTTGTACCAGTCCATGGATTCCTCGGGCTTGCAGACAACGATCATCTCCTGCTTTTCAAACTGATGGATCCTGTAGACACCGCGCTCTTCGATGCCGTGGGCACCCTTCTCCTTGCGGAAGCAGGGAGAGTAGCTGGTCAGCGTCTGGGGAAGCTTCTCCTCGGGAATGATCTGATCGATGAACTTACCGATCATGGAGTGCTCGGAGGTTCCGATCAGGTACAGGTCCTCGCCCTCGATCTTATACATCATAGCGTCCATCTCTGCGAAGCTCATAACGCCGGTAACGACACGGCTGCGGATCATGAAAGGAGGCACGCAGTAGGTGAATCCCTTGTTGATCATGAAATCTCTGGCATAGGAAATAACCGCGGAGTGAAGTCTGGCGATATTGCCCATCAGATAATAGAAACCGTTGCCGGCGACATCGCCTGCTGCGTCGAGGTCGATGCCATTGAAGCGCTTCATGATATCTGTGTGATAGGGAACTTCGAAATCCGGAACCACCGGCTCGCCGAACTTTTCGATTTCCACATTGCAGCTGTCATCGGGTCCCAGCGGAACAGAGGGATCGATGATCTGCGGAATCAGCATCATATCCTTTCTGACGATCTCATCCGCCTCCTTCTTGATTGCATTAAGCTCATCAAGACGGGTATTGTCCGCAACCTGCTCTTTAATAGCCTGAGCCTCTTCCTTTTTGCCCTGTTTCATCAGCGCGCCGATCTGTTTGGAGATCTTCTTTTTCTCCGCACGGATCTGGTCAGCTTCCTGCTGGGCAGCACGGCTCTTGGCATCGTACTCGATCACTTCATCCACGAGCGGCAGTTTTTCGTCCTGGAATTTCTTCCTGATATTTTCTCTGACTGCATCGGGGTTTTCTCTCAGAAATTTAATGTCGATCATTTTTTCTCTCCCTGTTTTTTTATAAGGAACTGTCGATAAATTAACTGTTCAGATTGCGCCGCATGGGTTTTCGAGTGCAAGGAAAAAAACGCAGCCGTACCGAAGTACGGCGAGGCTTTTTGACGCCGCAATCGGAAATCCATGCAAGCAGTTATTATAACATGCTTTTATTCGTTACGTCAGCATATCTACGATCTTTTCCAAATCTTCGTGGCTGTAAAACTCGATTTCAAGCTTTCCTCTTCCGTCGCCGCTGTTCCGGATCGATGTTTTTGTCCCCAGAGACTGTTTCAGACGTTCCTCAATTTCCCTGTAGGCAAGTTCCAGTGCTTCGTCTTTTTCTTCAGACTGCTTTCTCACAGTCTCTTTCTTCTTCTGATTTTCGATATTTCTCTTTTTGATCAGCTTCTCCACATCGCGGACACTCAGCTGTTTTTCTGCAATCTGCTGTGCGATCAGATACTGTTCCTCACCGATTTCCACAGAAATCAGTGCCCTCGCATGTCCCATGGAAAGCTGACCCTGCGCAAGCATATCCTGCACACGCTCGTCAAGCTTCAGAAGACGCACGGAATTTGTGATCGCAGTCCTTGATTTGGAGACCCTGGCAGCCAGGTCTTCCTGCCTCAGCTGAAACTCATCCAGCAGTCTCCGGAAAGCCTTTGCCTCTTCAATCGGATTCAGATCCTGCCTCTGTATATTCTCGATAAGAGAGAGCTCCAGCGTTTCCTGATCTGAGTAGTCCCTGATGATTGCAGGAATCTCTGTCAGTCCCGCTTTTCTGGATGCGCGCCAGCGCCGTTCACCGGCAATGATCTCATAGCGGTTTCCTTTTTTCTGGACAAGGATCGGCTGCAGGACACCGAACTGTCTGATGGAATCAGCCAGTTCTTCCAGTGCCTCGTCTTCAAAATTCTGGCGAGGCTGACTTCGGTTAGGATCGATCTGAGAAAGGCGCAGAGTCCTTACTCCGCTTTCTGAAGCGGGATCCCTGTCCATTTGAGAAAGCTGTCGGTCCGCTGTTTCTTTCGAGGACCCGGTCTGCATGATCTGATCCGCTGTTTCTTCCGATCCATTCACGGATTGTTGCTCAACCGGTGTAATGCTCTTTGTTTCTTCCTTTATCGGTTCCTGCAGGCGTTCCTGCGGAATCAGCGCGTCCAGGCCTCTGCCCAGACCTCCGTGTCTCTTCTTTGCCAATTTTTACCCCTTTTTCTCTATATTGCTTTTGCGCCGCATGAGCACCCGCTTTTTTTAACCTGTCTGCAAAGCAGGCATGCCGTAAGTATGAAGTGTTGTGGTTTCAGGTTGGACGCAATGAGCCTGGTTTATTGACCCAGCATTTCTTTTGCCAGTTTTTTGTAAGCCTCCGCGCCCGCTGATTTCGGTTCATATACTGTGATGGGCTCTCCGTAACTGGGTGCCTCCGCAAGACGGATATTGCGGGGTATCAGTGTATTATAAATGCGCTGCTCTACATGTGTGCGTACATTTTCCACGACCTGGGCGGAAAGATTGGTCCTGGCATCGTACATAGTAAATACAATGCCTTCAATATCCAGTTTTGGATTAAGGCGCTCCCGGACAAGATTGATGGTATGGATCAGCTGGCTGAGTCCTTCCAGTGCATAGTACTCGCACTGAATAGGTACAAGTACGGAGTCCGAAGCTGTCATCGCATTGACTGTCAGCACGCTCAGTGAAGGCGGGCAGTCCAGGAAAATAAAATCGTAATCATCCCGGATGAAATCCAGTGCATCCCGGAGAATGTATTCTTTTCTTGGAATGCCGATCAGTTCAATCTCTGCTGCCGCCAGATTTACATTTGAAGCGATCAGATCAAGATTCGGAACTACTCCGGGAATGATCGTCTCATTGACCGAGCAGTCATCCAGGAGAAGTTCGTAGATCGTATTCTCCTGACTGTTTTTATCCACACCGAATCCACTCGTTGTATTACCTTGGGGATCCACGTCAATGACCAGAATTTTCTGATTCAGTTCCGCGAGCGAAGCCGCAAGATTGATTGTTGTGGTCGTTTTGCCGACGCCCCCTTTTTGATTTGCAACTGCTATAATTTTACCCATTTGCTTCTCTTTCTCAAAAATCAAGACTATCTGCGTGTCTTGTGCGCGTATCCGTTATCTGTTTCAAAAGATATCTGTTTCAGAAGATATCTATTTCAGCGGATCCTTTGAAGGTGTTCCGGCCTTTCTGGGATACTTTCCGGAGGTGTGTCTTTCCTTGATCACCTGCACAAGTGTCCGGTTGTAGTCTGTGCCGGGAAGCTGGAAGGAGATTACCTGATCCATCCTTCCTCCCAGGATTTCCACAGCCTTCTTGCCTTCCTCCATCTCTTCCTTCAGTCGCTCTGCCTTATAGGCTATAAAATATCCTCCCTTTTTCACAAACGGGAGACAGTATTCCGCGAGAATATTCAGCCTTGCCACTGCCCTGGAACAGGCAATGTCATATTTTTCCCGCTCAGATTCAATCCTGGCAAACTCCTCCGCCCTGGCATGAAATACGGTTACGTTTTCCAGTCCCAAGAGTTCTATCGTTTCATTCAGGAATTTGACCCTCTTTTGAAGAGAATCTACAAGCGTCACCTTTGCTCCGGGAAAAGCGATTGCTATGGGAAGTCCGGGGAAGCCTGCTCCTGTTCCGATATCGATGACAGAGATATTTTCAAAACTCCGGGGCTCGATCATACCGACGATGGAAAGACTATCCAGAAAATGCTTACTGTAAACATCCGACTCCTCTGTAATCGTCGTCAGATTCATAACTTTATTCCATTTGATCAGATTCTCGTAAAACATTCTGAACTGCCGCAGCTGTTCTTCTGTGAGCGAGATTCCAAACATTGTAAGCTGTTCTACGAATTTTTGTTCTGTATTCTCTTTCATTTTAAATCAAATGGTGCAATCAAAAATGCACCGGCTCCTTTTCATCATACATGTTTGCGGGTACTTGCCCATGGGCACAAATATGCACATGATTTACAATATAAAATGTTTCACGGGTTTGTTCAATGTTTCACGTGAAACATTTGATACTACCGCATTTGATACCACCCTCATATTTAACGAGTCCCATGAGTGCCCAGTTGCTGCAGACATGCAGTGTGCCCTCGTTTGTTCCTTAGCTCATATTACTTCATATTTTCAAGACTCGCTCGTGAGTCTTGAATAACTTCCTGTTCTTTTGCACTTCCTACATCCTAACACAACCATTTTTTCGCGTAAACACTAAAATACGTGCGGTCATAGTCTCGCGTTCACAAACATGTATGATGAAAACTACGTGCGGCTACAGCATATTTTAGTCTTGACATCATCTAAAAAAAACAGAGTGTAATGTTTCACGTGAAACATTACACTCTGTCTTTTTCTTGTAATTTTCTCAGGTAGAGCATTCTCTTGATACTTTTACCTGAATCGCGCGGTTCAGGGATGCTCCCAGAAACAGAAACATAATAATAAACTTCAGCCACATGGCTGTCAGAAAAAAGGCAGCGAGTGTTCCGTAAACAGATGAGAGTTTCCAGAACCGGGTGATAAAATAGCCAAATCCCTTGGTAAATATAAACCATGTCAGGGATGAAAAAATACTGCCCGGAATCTGATTTCTGATCTTTCTTTTTCCCGAAGGAAGAAATGTAAATGTAAGGACAATGATGATGATCATTGCAGCTAATGTAATAATACTGCTGTATTCCAGAACATTGTTAACCCTTACGGCTATTTCAGGAAGATTCAATAAGGTAAAGACATCTGTGATCACATTTTCCAAAGAGGAACGAAGCATCTGAAAGAGAAGCATGGAAGGAATCAGGAGTGAAAACAAAACCGAATAGAGAATCGCCTTCGGTTTTGCAACCAGATATTTTTTCTGGGTATGATTGATCTTTTCAAGTCCTGCCATCAGAGCTGAAATGCCGTGTGAGCCTGTCCACAGACAGGTAAATGCAAACACATACAGAACGAGTGTACCTGAATAGCGGTTGAGGTTGACGATGATCGCCACTATTGCCGTACGGACCTGAGGAATGTCGGGAATAATGTTCATTAAAAAATTGCTCACATCCTCAACGGAAAACCAGGGAAGCATATTGATGATATAAATGATCATCATCAGCAGTGGAACAAATGAAATCATAAAATAGTACGTGGCATTTCCTGAATAAACGTCCATTTCATGCTTTGTATAAACATCCATTGTTCTTTTGATCAGTGCAATGAAGTCTTCTTTTTTTATCAAGGCTTTCATAATGTTCTCCTGATCCGCATGTAGTGCTGTCTACAATTCCAATAGGAATCATCAATATTATGGGACAATTCCAATGCTTTGTCACTGTCTTTTTTCAATATCATGATCTGACCCCGGGGGTTACAGCCCTGACTGGGCTAAAGGTTGTTTTTATCGGCCAAAAGCCAATTTGGAATAAAAAACGCTCCGTTAGTGGTCACGATGTGACCACTAACGGATCTGCCGGTCATTCTATATTTTCGGTCCCGGATGCTCCGGATGTTCCGGAACTATTTTTCTTTCCTCTGTTTTTTTCCAGATAGATCAGAAGCACCGTGACATCTGCAGGCGTTACACCTGAAATACGGGATGCCTGTCCGATAGAAGAAGGCAGGAATGCTTTGAGCTTCTGACGGGCTTCATTTCGGAGACTTCCGACATCATCATAGTCGATCCAGGCAGGTATTTTGCGGTGCTCCAGTTTTTCAAACTGAAGGACCTGTTTTTTCTGGCGGTCGATATACCCCTCATAGCGAATATTGATTTCCACCTGTTCGGTGATATCTTTTGAGAGATCCGGTCTGTCCGGGTCCAGCGGTGCAATCTTTTCATAGGACAATTCCGGCCTGCAGATCAGCTCCGCCAGTGTGCAGGCTGTTTTTAGCTCCGCAGATCCCAGTGCGTGAAGGATTTCCTGGTTGGAGGCAGCCGCCCCGATTCTGATCTTTTTCAGGCGCTCTGTTTCCTCTCTGATCATCTTTTCCTTATAGCAGACATAATCATACTGGTCCTGTGTGATCAGACCTTCCCGGTAACCGTATTTGCGCAGACGCAGATCCGCGTTGTCCTGCCGCAGCAGAAGTCTGTATTCCGCGCGGGAGGTCATCATTCTGTAAGGCTCCCGATTGTCTTTTGTCACCAGGTCGTCGATCAGGACTCCGATATAGGCCTCAGACCGCTCCAGAATCAGAGGTTCCCTGCCACGGATCTTATTGACGGCATTGATACCTGCGATCAGACCCTGCGCCGCAGCCTCCTCATATCCGCTGCTGCCGTTGAACTGACCGGCGCAGAAGAGTCCTTCCACTGCCTTTGTCTCCAGAGAAAGTTTGAGCTGGTTGGCATTGATGCAGTCATATTCGATCGCGTAGGCATTTTTGACGATCACACAGTTTTCCAGACCGGGAACCGTGCGATACATGCGCTGCTGCACATCATCCGGCATGGAAGAGGACATTCCGTCCACATACATTTCATTGGTAAAGCGTCCCTCGGGCTCGATGAATACATGATGGCGGCTTTTCTCACTGAATTTGACCACCTTGTCCTCGATGGAAGGACAGTAGCGGGGGCCGGTACCTTCAATGATACCTGCATAAATCGGAGACCGGTCCAGATTCTGACGTATGATCTCATGTGTTTCTTCATTCGTATAGGTCAGCCAGCAGGGAACCTGTTCAATCTGTACATCGGCAGGATCCGTAGAATAGGAGAAAGGGACCACAACACGATCACCGGGCTGGATCTTCATTTTGGAATAATCCAGCGTTCTTCCGTCCATTCGGGCAGGGGTGCCGGTCTTAAATCTGCGAAGAGGGATTCCCAGATGCTCCATGGAATCCTTGAGCCATGTAGAGCGCTGCATACCTCCGGGACCTGTCTCTGTGATTGATTCACCGACCAGGCATCTGGCATTCAGGTAGGTTCCGGTACATATAATGGCAGCCTTGCATGTATAGATGGTCCCTGTGTGGATCTTTATACCGGCCACGCGGGGCTTTTCGTCATGCTCAGCAGGGCCGCTTACAGGATCATTTTCACTTTTTTCATTGGCGATTCTTTCCAAGTCATACTGGGTCAGGATATCCGTCACTTCGACCTGACGGATGGTCAGGTTTTCCTGGTTTTCCAATACCCTGCGCATGGCTTTGGAGTATTCCGCTTTGTCAGCCTGTGTGCGCAGAGAGTGGACCGCAGGACCTTTTGAAATATTGAGCATCTTGGACTGTATAAAAGTCTTATCAATATTTTTGGCCATTTCACCGCCAAGGGCATCGATTTCCCTCACCAGATGTCCTTTTGAAGATCCGCCTATATGGGGATTGCAGGGCATCATGGCGATGCTGTCCACATTCATGGTAAACAGTACTGTACGATATCCCAGACGGCTGCTGGCCAGAGCTGCCTCACAGCCGGCATGTCCTGCGCCGATTACACATACATCTGTATCAATAAAATAATTCATCAGGTATTCTCCATACGATAACAACCGTTGTTACCGAACATGCCCCATCAAAGGGCGTGTTCATGTAAGGCTGCGGCAGGCGCTTATTTTCCCATACAGAACTTAGAGAATATTTCCTCTACCAGATCATCTTCCACAGCTTCACCCGTGATCCTGCCCAGGCTGGTATATGCATTCATCAGATCAATGGCAAAGAAGTCTTCACTCATTCCCATCTCTATACTCCGGCGGACAAGAGAGAGCGCTTCATATGCTTCTCTGACAGCCTCCCTGTGCCGGGCATTGGTGAGCATTGCTTCACTCTGATGGCTCAGTTCTCCCATATGATACATCTTTTCTATGGTTATTCCCAGCTTCTGCGCGCCTTCACCTGTTCGCAGAGAACAGGAGAGGACTTCATCCGCATCTTCGAAAAAATGCCGGACTGCATTTGTATCCGTGACCGGCGGAAGATCACTCTTGTTTAAAAGAATAATACATTTGCGGACAGAGGGAAGCTCTCTTTTCCATTCTTTCAAAATGGCGGCAATGGACTGATCTTCTGCAGTAATTCCTTCAGAAGTATCGATCAGATAAAGGACCAGTTCAGACTGCTCTATGGCATTTTTGGCACGTTCTATTCCGATCTTCTCAACTCTGTCCTCTGTATCCCGGATTCCCGCGGTATCTGTCAGACGAAGCTGTACTCCCCGCACTCTGACGCTCTCCTCCAGAGTATCCCGGGTCGTACCTGCGATTTCCGTCACAATAGCACGCTCTGTACCGGCAAGATAATTCAAAAGAGAGGATTTTCCGGCGTTTGGTCTTCCGATGATCGCTGTCCGGATACCTTCTTTAAGGACAGCGCCCTTTTCTCCGATTTCCAGAAGGCTTTCCATTCTGGAAAGGAGTCTTTCACAGATCCCGTCCAGACGGCCGCTGTATCCTTCCAGGTCAGAGGCATAGGTATCGGGATCATCAATAGCGGATTCAATAAAAGCCATCTCATAAAGGATCGCGGATCTGAGTTCTTTCACACTTTCAGAAACGCTTCCTTCAAGCTGGGCAAGTGCATTTTTTCTGGCAAATTCATTCTGCGACGCGATCAGATCCATCACAGCTTCTGCTCTGGAAAGATCGATCCTGCCGCCGAGAAAGGCGCGTTTTGTAAACTCACCCGGTTCTGCAAGACGGGCGCCCCCCTGCAGCACCAGATCCAGGATCCTTCCCAGCAGATAGGTTCCTCCGTGGGAATTGATCTCTACAGTATCCTCTGTCGTATAGCTGTGCGGCGCAAAAAAGACACTGATCATTACTTCGTCGATCCGGTTTCCTTTCCTGTCCTCTATATAACCAAAGGTGATCGTATTTGCTTTATGGGTCTTAAGATCATGTTCTCCCTTTGCATTTACATAGAGGCTCGCGCAGATCTGTACAGCATCAGGTCCGCTGACACGTATGATACCGATTCCCGCAGTAGACATAGCAGTCGCTGCTGCCGCGATGGTATCATTTTTACTCTTATCAATATACATGCTGCTGCCAAATGAATTATCCATACCGAAACCTTTCAGGGATCTTTAAATCAGGACTATTGTGCCGTATGTATCGCTCCGGGGGTTCCAGGGTCTTCCGCCCCCCTGTCATAAAAGAAAAACTGCCGCTTCAGATTTACTGAGGCGGCAGTCTGATGAAAGGATCATCAGCGATCTTCTTTCATTGTCACGATGACCTTTCTGTAAGGTTCTTCGCCTTCACTGTAGGTTGTCACGTAACGGTCACCCTGCAGAGCGGAGTGAATGATCCTTCTCTCATAAGGATTCATAGGTTCAAGAGCAACACTTGAGCGGTTTCTCTTGACTTTGGATGCAATGTTCTTTGCAAGATTTTCCAATGTCTTTTTGCGGCGCTCACGATAGTTTTCGGTATCTGCCTTGACATGGATATAACCTTCGATCCCCTTGTTCACGACAAGGGAAACCAGATACTGGAGAGAATCCAGGGTCTGTCCGCGCTTACCGATCAGGACGCCCATATTTTCGCCCTTCATATTGATCGAAAGCATTCCGTTTTCACGGTCATAGGAACTGCTGACCTCTGCATCCAGATTCATTGCCTGGAAAACATCTGCCAGGAAGGTCTCGGCGCGCTGCTTGATTTCTTCAATCTGTTCATCTGTGAGAACAGGTACAGCACTTTTCTTTCTGGGAGCAGTGCGTGTTTCTGCAGGAGCAGCATTTCTGGCCTGTTCATGTTCACGGGAACCGGAAACACTCTCTTCGCGGTCAGTCCTGCGCTGTCTGCGGCGTCCTCTGTTTCTGCCGCCCTTCTCATTATATCTTTCAGATGTTTCTTTTCGGCCGGAACTCTTCTTCATAGAAGAAGCGTCCTGAGCCTCTGTCTTTTCTGCAGATTTTACAGCTGTTTCAAAGGAAGGAGCGTCTGCAGAAACCTGATGCTCTTCTTTTACAGCGGACTTTTCATCCGTCTGCTCTGCCTTCTTTACACTTGTTTTATCAGCTTTTTTAAGAGTATCTTTTTTCCTGTTTTCTTTTCTTTCTTCTTTTTTCTTTTCTTTTGCGCGCTGGTCGGATGACTTTTTCTTTTCGTCTTTTCCATTCAGAACATCATTGATGATCGTCCTGGTATCAAATTCAGCACTGTCCTCCATACCCTGTTTGACGCGCGCACGGATTTTTGCCGCTCTTGCGCCGATTCCCAGAAAACCGGTCTTTCCCGGATCGATCACTTCATACTCGAGGCGTTCACTGGGAACCGCCAGCTTCTGGCATGCTGCCATGATAGCTTCTGATACGGTCCTCTCCGTGATTTCAATATATTCCTGAGACATACTAATCCTCTTAAATATTTAATTCATAAAAATATAGTGTTATTAACAGAACTACATCCTGTCTTTTTTACATTTTTGACAGATGTGCAGCTCTTTTTTATTCTTCGGAAGAGTCCTGACCGAATTCGTTAAACCGTCTGACCATATCCGCATGATAAGAAAGACTGTCTTTCTTATATTTCTTTTGTTTTCTGGACTGGTTCATCTCATCAATCCTGGCTTCCTCAGCAGGAGTGAGTTTTGTGACCAGCCTGCTGTCTCTGTTTGCAACAGTCCTTCTGGTCGTACTCGTACCGGCTGATTCAGACAAACTGGCATTTCTGCTGTTTTTTTCTTTTCTCTTTTCAGCCTTGGCCTGGGCTTTCTCTTTGTTCTTCTCGATCATCGCATCAACATCCATCTTATCGATGTGCTTGTTGATGAAAATCTGCTGAATAATACGGACGATCGCACCGACGATCCAGTAAAGTCCCATACCACTGGGAAGAGAGAAGCAGAATACTGCGGACATGGCAGGCATCATGAGATTCATGCTCTTCATGGTATTCGCTGTCTGGTCATTAGGGTCTGTCGAAACCTGAGGCATCAGCTTGACATTGAGCCACTGTGTGAAAGCTGCCAGGAAGGGGATGATCAGTGCAACAACGATCATGATTCCGCCTTTTCTCATAATGCTGGAAGGAGATTCCGCAATATTCAGTCCGAGAAAATTATTGTACTGGTTGAGCTTTGCAGTCGTTGTCGTGATATCTCCGGCCAGGGAAGATGCCTTTTCGGAAAGTGTCGTCCAGTCAGCAGACTGGAATTTATTGAGAATATCGATCATTGTATTCTTGATCGTATCCACATTTCCGCCTTCAATACTGCTTGAAAGGGTTTTTGCAAAAGCACTTACACCTGAGAAAATATACTTTTCATCCGCATTCTGCGCAAGCAGGATCGCACCTTTAGGATCCAGTTTATACAGTTCGTCCACGAGCGGGAAAAATGCCGTCTTTACACTGGGAAGATATGCAGGAATATTATAGAAAACTCTGTACAGTGCAAACAGAATAGGCATCTGGATGATAAGCTGCACACAGCTGCCGGTTGCGGAAACTCCGTATTTGTCATAGACCTGCTTCATTTCTTCCTGCTGGGCAGCAACGGAAGCGCTGTCTTTTTTACCCTGATACTTCTTCTGAATTTTCTGAAGTTCCGGCTGCATCTTCCTCTGAAGTTTGGAAAACTTCTGCTGACGGACCGTCAGAGGGAGCATGAGCATATAGATCAGAATTGTCATGATAATAATGGACAATCCGAGATTGGGAAGCCCGATCTTGCCCAGAATATCAAAGATAAAGTTCATGATGATGCCGATCAGTTCGGCAATCGGACCAATGATAAAAGTTGTACTTTTGGTCAAAAACATGGGAGCCTGTATTCCTCCTTAGACATGTTGTTTAATACTTTTTAATATAATGTAATTGTATATCACCTGTCTGTCAGGGCACCGGATCATAACCTCCTCCCGACAATGGATTGCAGCGAAGGATCCTCCATGCTGCCATGGCTCCTCCCTTTACAGGTCCGTATTTTTCAATTGCTTCCAGTCCATACTGTGAACAGGTGGGGATATACGGACATCTTGTACTTTTGAGAGGTGAAAGATATTTCTGATATATCCTGATCGATCTGACCATTGCCTTTTTCATCATTTTCATATCATTTACCGTTGACACTTACAATGCCCGCCCTTTTGGCAAGCCGCATCAATTCATATTCCATTTTGAAATAATCAATTCCCTTCGTGCGTACACGCGCAACAAAAACGATATCGTAACCAGTATCGAATTCGTTTTCATGAAGACGGCAGACTTCTCTGATCAATCTGACAGTGCGATGACGCACCACACTGTTTCCGACTTTTTTACTCACGGAAATCCCAAACCTGTTTTTCTCCTGTCCATTGCCGCACATATACATGACAAGATACCGGTTTACAAAAGACTTTCCATTCTGATAGCAATTTTTAAAATCTGCATTCTTTTTCAGAGATTCCATATAACGTGTTCAATAAAATGATAATAAATAAATGAGACTGTCCGTCTGTGCGGACATAAGCGATATACTGTCTTAATTTCCTCTTTTTTATAAAAGAGCCATGCTGAATTCAGCATGACTCTTACGGAAATCTACTGTCAGACTGCGATCTGCTTTCTGCCTTTGCGCCTGCGAGCGGAAAGAACCTTTCTGCCGCCCTTGGTGCTCATTCTGGATCTGAAGCCGTGTACCTTTGCACGCTGTCTTTTCTTGGGCTGGTATGTCATTTTTGCCATTGCTGTATCCTCCTTTAAATGATGAACTTGCGTGTTAACAATGAAGTATGCTCCGACAAATCAAAACACATACGTCTGCATAATTCATTGTGTCACGATAAACCGGAATATTTCATAATACTGCCATCGTCATGGATGAATACTTCCTATTAAATAAGAATACGTATACTTCCTGACAAGGCTTTGTGGTCTCTACAGGGCCGCGTGCGGCTGCGGCCGTAAGGCGCATATCCCTTTTTGTAT
This sequence comes from uncultured Lachnospiraceae bacterium, assembly GCA_900321785.1. GTDB lineage: Bacteria > Bacillota > Clostridia > Lachnospirales > Lachnospiraceae > CAG-791. Next base: position 14,066 of record ONXK01000008.1, read on the forward strand.
GCGGAAAATACTGTGCCGGCTGCTCCGACACTTCCCGGATACGGGTATGGTTGCTGTTTCGGGCATAGTATCCCCTTGTAAAGACGCTAACATCGAAATTATATATAAAAGGGTTATTCACGTCAAGAAATATTTATCCACATTTTATCCTCGGGAAAATGTGGATAACGTGGATAAAAAGCGTAAATCCGCACAAATATTCGATACAACATGTTGAAAATAAAAATTTTCTCTGACAAAATATTGTATCCTCAAAGTTATCCACATTTCCACAAAAAAAGCATTCCACTATTTTCACTTATCCACAAATTGTGCATAACATGTGGATAACTAAAGTGTGTTCTTATCATTTTTCCAGTTTTTCCGCGTTTTTATGCATGTTTATAATGTGAATAACCCTTTTTTTAAAAAAGTTGAAAACGCGCCTGTTCTTTTAATAAACAGGTTATAAACATTCTTATCCACAATTTGTGGAAATCTCACCCTGTTTGAAGTTTGACGGGTTTTATTATATATTAACTAAACGATGTTTTTTTATAAAAAGAATGGGTTATTGGCTTTATTGGCTGATATAAACCGGAGGAACACATGAACGAAGAAATCATAAAACAAAGGTGGATATGGATCAAAGAACACATTCGCAATGAATACCGCCTTTCAAATATATCCTACACAACATGGATCGAAAATCTGGAGATTGCAGACATAAAGGACCATACTGTCTATGTACGCATTCCGTCAGATAAACCGATCATGCTTGACTATATTGTCAATAACTATAAAGTTTTCTTCGAGATCACGATCACGGAAATGCTTGATGAAAACTATAATGTGGAGTTTCTCCTGACTGACCAGGTACAGAAGGAAGAGCCTGAAGAGGAACAGAGGTCTCCGGTGAGCAGCCAGCAGATTGAGAACGCAAACCTCAATCCCAAGTACCGTTTCGATACCTTTATCGTCGGCAGCAACAACAAGTTTGCCCAGTCTGCCTGTGTCGCGGTTGCCGAGTCCCCCGGAAATACCTATAATCCCCTTTTCCTTTATGGAGGAGCCGGGCTGGGAAAAACCCACCTTATGCATTCGATCGGACACTATATCCTGGAGATGAGTCCTTCCAAACGTGTGCTCTATGTCACCAGTGAGCAGTTCACAAACGAAGTCATCGAATCGATCCGTTCCGGTAATGCTACTTCCATGGCGAGGCTGCGCGACAAATACAGGACAGTCGATGTACTTCTCATCGATGATATACAGTTTATAATAGGTAAAGAGTCCACACAGGAGGAGTTTTTCCACACCTTTAACGAGCTGCATCAGGCAGGAAAACAGATCGTACTTTCTTCCGACCGTCCTCCCCGTGAAATGGAGACTCTGGATGAAAGATTCCGTTCACGTTTTGAATGGGGACTGATTGCGGATATACAGCCGCCGGACTATGAGACCAGAATGGCAATTCTGCGCAAAAACGCTGAGATCACCGGCAGACATCTGGATGATGAGATTCTGGAATACGTCGCGACCAACATCAAATCCAACATCCGTGAACTGGAGGGCGCTTTCAACAAGATCATTGCCTATTCCAGGCTGAACAATGTGGACGCAAACCTCACAAATGCCCGTGAAGCACTCAAAGACATCATTGATCCCGACAGACAAAACGTCATCACACCCGAGATGATCCTTCGGGTCGTCTGTGAACATTATGATGTCCGTGCATCCAACGTTATATCACGCAAAAAGAATGCTTCCCTGGTCGTTCCCCGTCAAATCATTATGTATATTTGCAGGGAATACACGGATGCCACCCTTGAAAACATCGCCAGGCTCCTGGGAAAGAAAGACCATTCCACAGTCATGTACGGTGTGGATAAAATAAGAAACGAAATGACCACCAACGGAGAACTGCGCGGAAATGTTGATGTGATCCTGAAAAAGCTCAACATCGCACAAAACTGACCCATAAGAATAACTGTTACAAGGCTGCCTTCGGGAAAGAATATGTGGATAAAAAAAGTTTTATCCACCTTCCATTCCCTTCGTTTTAAACAAGCCCTGATTGTAATTTTTAGCGTAAACAGGTATAATATATAAGGTTATACACATTTCCACACTCTCTATTATGTATTACTACGATCTAACACTTTTTTATCGATCGCATCGCTATAAAATTATGACAGACAGGCAATGAACCAGGTCTTTCGGACCGCATCAGCAACTTTATTTGTTCATTCCTTTACACAGATTATTCTCCGCCAGATCAATTTTAATAAAATAAATATATAGTGAGGAAACAGACAGACATATGATAATCAGAATTTCCAAAGAAAACCTGATGAAGGCGATTCAGATTGTTTCGAGAGCAGTGCCGTCCAAGACGACCATGTCGATTCTGCAGTGTATCATGATCAATGCATCCGGAACAGAAATCTGTCTGGTCGCCAATGATATGGAACTGGGAATCCAGACTGTTGCCCAGGGTGTCATTCTCGAAAGAGGAATGATCGCTGTTGACGCGCAGATCTTTTTTAACATCATCCGCAAGCTTCCCGACAATGATGTTACCATCGAGACAAATGGCGAAAAGGTTCTGATCAACTGTGAGAACGCAAAGTTTACCATTCTCGGAAGAGACGGCGCGGATTTTGAATTCCTTCCCGAAGTAGACCGCTCTGTCGGAATCAGTCTCTCTCAGTATACGCTGCGCGATATGATCACCAAGACGATTTTCTCCATTTCTTCCAACGAGAGCAATGGAATGATGACCGGTGAACTGATGGAGATCATTGATCATCATATCCGTATGGTTGCTCTGGACGGGCACAGGATCGCGATGAGAAAATCCGAGCTCAAGGAAATGTATGATGACCGGAAAGTGATCATACCCGGAAAGACACTCAATGAGATCAGCAAGATCCTGAACGGAGATACGGAAAAAACAGCAGATATTTTCTTTACCGAGAAACATATCCTTATCGCTTTTGATGATACGATCGTAGTCTCCCGTCTGATCGAAGGGGAATACTACAAGATCGACAAGATGCTTTCCAGCAATTACAAGACAAAAGTCACCTGCAGACGAAAAGAACTGCTGGATTGTCTTGACAGAGCGACTCTTCTTGTCAAGGAAGAGGATAAAAAACCTGTGATCATTATGATCCGCGAGGATGAGATGGAGCTCAGGATCAATACAGCGCTTGGCAGTATGGATGAGATCATTGCTCCGTGTCATTGATGAAGAAGAAGTCTCATTGTATCTGCTCAGTCCCAAGGCTCCCTGCTTTATTCGTGATACTGAAGATATGTACTGTTATCTGATCCTGCCGGTAAACTTTATTACAATCGACTGATATTTTGTTAAATGGTCACACCCTGGTCAGGGTGTGACCGGAAACGATTATATTGTTGTATGCAGAGGAAAAACAGGACAATGGAAAAAGTCATCAAAATAAGGGATGAATTTATCAAACTCGGACAGGCACTGAAACTTGCCGGGATCGCACAGACCGGGATTGAAGCAAAGATCATGGTCACATCCGGAGAAGTACGTGTGAACGGAGAGACAGACACACGCCGCGGCAGGAAGCTTTACGATGGAGACAGAGTTGAGACAAAAGGCGGAGCATTTGTTGTGAAGGCCGATTAATGATTAATGATGGATGAGTCAAAGGGACGCATTTTTTTGACTCATCCATCAAAAGTGAGTCAGAAAGAACCGTCCTCTCTGATTCATTCACTTCGACGGAGTATTTATGTACATCAGCAGTTTGGAATTGGCGGATTTCAGAAATATCGTCTCTCTCCACATGGAATTTTCTCAGGGAACCAATATCCTCTATGGAGAAAATGCTCAGGGAAAGACCAATATTCTGGAATCGCTCTACATGATTTCCACCACCAAATCGCACAGGGGCGTGCGCGATCGGGATATGATCCGTTTTGGTGTGGAGGAATCGCATATACGGAGCCTGATCATGAAGGGCGGTATTGATTACCGCGTCGATATGCATCTTCGAAAAAATAAATCGAAGGGAATCGCGATCAACGGACAGAGGATCAGAAAAGCTTCAGAGCTGATCGGGCTGCTGCATATTGTCTTCTTTTCTCCGGAAGATCTTGGAATTGTAAAAAACGGTCCCGCTGAGAGAAGACGTTTTATGGATATGGAGCTTTGTCAGCTGGACGCCTCCTATCTGCACAATCTCAACCAGTACAACAAAACGGTGGAGAACAGGAACAGGCTTTTGCGGGATATGTATCAGTTCCCGGATCTGCAGGATACCCTGAGCATATGGGATGATCAGCTGATCAACTACGGAAGACAGATCATTGAGAGCCGGCGCGGTTTTATATCCGATCTCAATGAGATCGTCGGCGACATTCATTCAAAGCTTTCCGGAAACAGGGAGCATCTGACTATCCTCTATGAACCTAATACAGAGGCAGACGAGTTTGAGGAAAAACTGCGGCGTTCCAGAGAGCGCGATATCCATATGAAGAGTACTTCCGTCGGCCCGCACAGGGACGATTTTTCGTTTATGGACAGGGATACGGATCTGCGCAGATACGGATCACAGGGGCAGCAGAGAACATGCGCGCTTTCTTTGAAGCTGTCCGAGATAGATCTGGTAAAAAAAGTGATCGGTCATCGTCCGGTCCTGATGATGGATGATGTTCTCTCCGAACTGGACAGCGGACGTCAGAATTATCTGCTGAGCACGATCGGAGGAATCCAGACCTTTATCACCTGTACCGGACTGGATGAATTTGTCAATAATCGTTTCAAAATAGATCAGGTGTTCCGGATTGAATCCGGTACATGTGTAGAAAAATCAGATATTCATAATTGAATGGGGAATCTATGTCCGAAAAAAGGAAAGAAAAAAAAGAGACAGCAGTAGAAATCAAATTGGATGAGATGGTTCCGGTGGAAAACATGAGTGAACAATTGAGGGGGGCTGTGTTCGAAGAGACGGAAGGACAGGAAGAGGACGGCTCCTATACAGTCGACTATAAGGAGAATGAAAGGGAGTATCCTGATGATAATGTAAAGGATACTACAGAAGTCGGCGAGTATAATCCGGATGCCATTCAGGTACTGGAAGGACTGGAGGCAGTCAGAAAAAGACCCGGCATGTATATCGGTACAACTTCCTCCAGAGGTCTTCATCACCTGGTTTATGAAATTGTGGATAATGCTGTTGACGAAGCGCTGGCAGGATTCTGCACAGAAATCACTGTTATTATCCATCCTGATAATTCCATCACTGTCATGGATAACGGCCGGGGTATACCTGTCGGAATCAACCACAAGACCGGACGAAATGCGGTCGATCTTGTTTTTACGGAACTTCATGCCGGCGGTAAGTTTGGCGGAGGCGGATATAAAGTCTCCGGCGGTCTTCACGGCGTAGGTGCTTCCGTTGTAAATGCACTCTCGGAATGGCTGGAGGTAGAAATCCGCCAGAACGGGAGAATTTATCGTGAGCGTTTTTCCAGAGGCAAGACGACCCTTCCGCTCGAAGAGATTGGAACCTGTCCTCTTGATGAGACAGGAACGATCGTCACATTCCTTCCCGATTCTTTGATGTTCACAGAGACAACTGTTTTTGAATATGATGTTCTTCGCCAGAGAATGCGGGAAATGGCATTTCTGACCCGCGGTCTTCGCATCACGCTCAAGGACGAGAGGGAAGATCATATCCATACACCGCAGGAACAGTCCTTCTGCTATGAGGGAGGAATCCGCGAGTTCGTCACCTATCTCAATCACCACAAGAATGCCCTCTACGATACCGTTATGTATTTTGAGGGGACGAAAAACAATGTCTATGTGGAAGTTGCCATGCAGCACAATGACTCCTACACAGACAGTGAATACAGTTTTGTCAATAATATCAATACGCCCGAGGGCGGCATGCATCTGGTCGGTTTCCGCAATGCTGTTACAAAGACCTTTAATGAGTATGCCCGCAAAAACAAGATACTCAAGGACAGTGATCAGAATCTGACAGGTGAAGATATCCGTGAGGGTATCACAGCCATCATCAGCGTAAAGATTGAAGATCCGCAGTTTGAGGGACAGACCAAGCAGAAGCTGGGAAATGCCGAGGCGCGCGGCGCCACAGACAGCATTGTATCCGAGCAGCTGACGTATTTCCTTGAGCAGAATCCTGCGATTGCTAAAAAGATCTGTGAGAAATCCATTATGTCCCAGCGGGCCAGAGAAGCAGCCCGAAAGGCAAGAGATCTTTCCCGCAGAAAGACGGCGCTCGATTCACTCAGCCTTCCCGGGAAACTTGCGGACTGTTCTGACAAGGATCCGAAAAACTGTGAGATTTTTCTTGTCGAGGGTGATTCGGCAGGCGGCAGCGCCAAATCCGCGCGAAGCCGGGCAACACAGGCCATCCTTCCTCTTCGCGGAAAGATCCTGAATGTAGAAAAAGCCCGTGAAGACAGGATCTACGCCAACGAAGAGATCAAGGCCATGATCACTGCCTTCGGCACCGGAATTCATAATGATTTTGATATAAGTAAATTACGTTATGATAAGATCATCATCATGACGGATGCGGATGTGGACGGTGCCCATATCGATACACTGATGCTGACATTCCTTTACAGATTCATGCCCGAGCTGATCAGACAGGGCCATGTTTATCTGGCTATGCCGCCTCTTTTCAAACTTGAGAAGAATAAAAAAGTCTGGTATGCCTACAGCGATGAAGAACTTTCAAAGATTCTTGATGAGGTAGGAAGAGACCAGAACAACCGCATTCAGCGTTACAAAGGTCTGGGTGAGATGGATCCCGAACAGCTCTGGGAGACGACCATGGATCCTGCCCGCCGCGTACTGAAACGCGTGCAGTTCAATGAGGAGACAGAATCCGAGATCGACCTCACCTTTACCATCCTGATGGGTGACAAGGTTGAACCCAGAAGAGAATTTATTGAGAAGAACGCGAGGTTCGTCAAGAATCTGGATATTTGATGATGAAAAAAGAAAACTGAGCAAATATTACTGCCCGAAAGGAACAGAATGGACGACACTATTTTTGATCGGATACAGGAAGTAGACCTGAAAAAGACAATGGAGAGTTCCTACATCGATTATGCGATGAGCGTAATCGCACAGCGTGCGCTTCCGGATGTCCGCGACGGGTTAAAACCCGTGCAGCGGCGTATTCTGTATGCGATGAGTGAGCTCAATAACGGACCGGATAAGCCGCATAGAAAATGTGCCCGAATCGTCGGTGATACAATGGGTAAATATCACCCCCACGGAGACAGTTCTATCTACGGTTCTCTTGTAAATATGGCACAGCCCTGGTCCATGCGCTATACGCTGGTGGACGGACACGGAAATTTCGGCAGTGTGGACGGAGACGGTGCGGCAGCCATGCGATATACGGAGGCTCGTCTGACGAAGATCTCCATGGAGATGCTGGCCGATATCAACAAAGATACAGTTACCTTTGTACCAAACTTTGATGAGACAGAAAAGGAGCCCTCTGTTCTTCCCAGCCGTTTTCCCAATCTTCTGGTAAACGGCACGACTGGCATTGCAGTCGGTATGGCGACCAATATCCCGCCGCACAATCTTCGCGAGGCAGTGGCAGGAGTCACCAAGATCATTGACAACAGGATCGAAGAAGACAGGGATACGGATATATCAGAGCTTCTGCCCATCATTCAGGCGCCGGACTTTCCCACCGGCGGTATTATCATGGGCACTTCCGGAGCCACCCAGGCCTATCTGACCGGAAAGGGAAAGGTCATTACCCGGGCGGTCACGGATATTGAAGCAATGAACAACGGTAAACATCGCATTATCGTCACAGAACTTCCTTATCTCGTCAACAAAGCAAACCTGATCCAGAAGATCGCAGAGCTGGTCAAAACAAAGAGAATAGAAGGAATCACAGATCTTCGTGATGAGTCTGACAGGGAAGGAATGCGGATTGTCATTGAGCTTCGCCATGACGCAAATCCGAACATCGTATTAAACCGTCTCTTTAAGCACACACAGATGCAGGATACCTTCGGTATCACTATGCTTGCGCTGGTGAATAATGAGCCCAAGGTCATGAATCTCCTGGAGATGCTGATGCATTATCTGCGTCATCAGGAGGACGTTGTATCAAGAAGGACCCGTTATGACCTCAACAAGGCAGAGGAAAGGGACCATATACTGCAGGGACTGCTCATTGCCCTTGACAATATCGATGAAGTTGTAAAGATCATCAGAGAAAGCCCGAATGTGGCGGCCGCAAAGGCAAGCCTGGTCGAGAGATTCGGACTGGATGATGTCCAGGCACAGGCAATCGTAGACATGCGTCTGCGGGCTCTGACAGGTCTGGAAAGAGAGAAGCTTGAGAAGGAGCATCAGGAGCTTCTGGCCAGGATCGCGGAACTCAAGGATATCCTCGCAGATCCCAAAAAACTGCTGGCCGTGATCAAGAAGGAAATCAATGTGATCGCGGAAAAATACGGAGATGAGCGCCGCAGCCGCATTGAGTCCGATGCTTCCGATTTTGAGATTGAAGATCTGATCAAAAATGAAAATGTTGTCATCGCCCGTACCTCTCTTGGCTATATCAAGCGAATGACAGAGGATAACTTCCGTGTACAGGGAAGAGGCGGAAGAGGAATCAAGGGAATCCAGACCCTGGATAACGATTATATCGAGGATCTGCTGATGACCAGGACACATGATTATATCATGTTCTTTACCAGCCTGGGCAGGGCATACAGGCTTAAGGCCTATAAGATCCCTGAGGCAAGCCGCAATTCCCGCGGTACGGCCATTGTAAATCTTCTCAATCTCCTTCCGGAGGAAAAGATCACTGCCATTATTCCTCTTATGGATGAAAATGGGGATAAAAACAACCTCTTTATGGCAACAAAGAGCGGTACGGTCAAGAAAACACCGCTCGACGATTTTAAAAATATCAGAAACACAGGAATTATTGCCATCAATCTCAAAGAAGGGGATGAGCTGATCGACGTCAAGCAGACAAATGCGGATAACGATATTTTCCTGGTGACTGCCAAGGGTATGTGTATCCGTTTCAGTGAGAAGGATGTCCGTTCCATGGGACGTGCCGCTGCAGGTGTCAGGGGCATCAATCTGTCCGAAGGTGATGAAGTTGTAGGTATGCAGATCGATACCCAGGGAGACTCCCTGCTCTTTGCGACAGAAAACGGTATGGGCAAGCGTACACTTATGAGTGACTTCCGTCCTCAGAATAGAGGCGGACTGGGTCTGAAGTGTTATCAGATCACCGGGAGGACCGGCAGACTGATCGGCGTCAAGGCGGTCACGGAAGAACATGAAGTCATGATGATCAATACGGCGGGTATTATTATCCAGCTTCGTGCAAGTGACTTCAAACCGATCGGCAGGATCACACAGGGCGTCAAGATGATGAATCTGGACGATGGTGTAAAGGTCGTGCAGATTGCAAAGGTAAGAGGAAGTGTCAGTGACGGTATTCCTGAATCCGGCCATGAAGAGGACGTTGATTCTGCCGGCACAGACAATGAGGAGACAGATCAGGAGGAGACACAGGAATAATCTAATCCGCAGCGCAACAGACCGCAAGCGGTCTGCGTCAGATGTCCGCAAATGCTCGAGCAAACTCGGCATTTACGGCCGCCTGACTCGCTGTTTATTTCTCTGCAGAAAGACACACCGGAAAGGCTGACAACTTTCCGGTGTTTTTTTTTCTTAAATATATTGATATTTGATGGTTTTTCTAAAACAATAGTGAAGAAAGGCAAATAGTAGCAAAAAATATACAAAAACAGGAAATTTACGGCTTGCGACTTTGTTCAATATTGCATAAAATATAGAGTACAGATGCTACAGATGCAGATAACATTTTTCAAAGGGATATCCCTGAAAAGATGTCCCGGTAAAACTTTATAATCGGCAAAGGAGGAATTACGTATGTCTAAGAAAGTTGTTATTGCGGGTGCATGCCGTACGGCGATCGGCAAAATGGGTGGCGGCCTTTCCACGACGCCTGCAACAGAGCTCGGCGCAATCGTTATCAAAGAAGCTCTGAAGCGCGCGAATGTACCCGCTGATCAGGTTGACGAAGTCATCATGGGCTGCGTTATCCAGGCTTCCCAGGGACAGAACGTGGCACGTCAGTGCTCAATTAAGGCCGGCCTTCCGGTTGAAGTTCCTGCTGTTACCATCAATGTTGTCTGCGGTTCCGGTCTGAATGCCATCAACATGGCTGCAGAGATGATCAAAGCAGGCGATGCTGACATCGTAGTCGCAGGTGGTACTGAGAATATGTCCATGGCTCCTTACGCAGTCGAGCAGGGCCGCTATGGTTACAGAATGAACAATGGTGTTCTGGTTGACACCATGATCAAGGATGCTCTTTGGGATGCATTCAACAA
>ONXK01000122.1 GCA_900321785.1 uncultured Lachnospiraceae bacterium
TCCGTCCTTGCCGGTCACAGAGGCAGGTAATGCCTCCCTCCTCTTGACACGCCTTAATGCAATATACACCATTCGTGTATATTTGTCCAGTAATAATGCATATTTGTTGAATATATACAAGTAATATGCAAATAATATTGATAATATTCACATTTTGGGGCTTGCAATCGGGTAAACGATGTTGTATAGTGTAAATCGTTCCTGCAGACAATCATTTCATTTCGTAACAAGTAACAATCAGGAGGTTTTTATCATGGGAACTGCAAAGGAAAAAGTCATTCTGGCATACAGCGGCGGTCTTGACACAACAGCGATCATTCCCTGGCTGAAAGAGAATTATGGTTTTGATGTCATCTGCGTCTGCATCGACTGCGGACAGGAAGAAGAACTGGACCACCTTGAAGAGCGCGCAAAGTACTGCGGTGCCGAGAAGCTCTATATCATCGATGTTACCGATGAGTTTGCCGATGAATATATCGTTCCCTGCGTACAGGCTCACGCCGTTTACGAAAACAAATATCTCCTTGGCACCTCCATGGCACGTCCCCTGATTGCCAAAAAGCTTGTTGAGATTGCCCGCAAGGAAGGCGCAACCACGATCTGCCACGGCGCGACCGGTAAGGGCAACGACCAGATTCGTTTTGAGCTGGGCATCAAGGCTCTGGCTCCCGACCTCAACATTATCGCTGCATGGAGAAGCCCCAAGTGGGACATGGATTCCCGTGAATCCGAGATCGCATACTGCAAGGCACACGGCATTGACCTGCCCTTCTCTGCAGACAGCAGCTACAGCCGCGACCGCAACCTGTGGCACATCAGCCATGAAGGCCTCGAGCTCGAGGATCCCGCAGTGGCTCCCAACTATGACCATCTCCTCGTCCTGAGCCAGACTCCCATGAAGGCTCCCGATGAGATCACTTACATCACCATCACCTTCGAGCAGGGCGTTCCCAAGACCCTGAACGGCGAGGCCATGAAAGTCTCCGACATCATCCGCAAGCTCAACAAGCTGGGCGGCGAAAACGGCATCGGCATCATCGATATCGTCGAGAACCGTGTTGTCGGCATGAAGTCCCGCGGCGTCTATGAGACTCCCGGCGGAACCATCCTTATGGAAGCGCATCAGCAGCTCGAGGAGCTCATCCTCGACCGCGAGACCTACGAGCTCAAGGATGAGATCGGTCACAAGTTCGCAAGCCTGGTATACGAAGGCAAATGGTTCTCCCCTCTGCGTGAGGCGGAGCAGGCCTTCATCGAGTCCACCCAGAAATATGTCACCGGCGAAGTCAAGCTCGGTCTCTACAAGGGCAACATCATCAAGGCCGGCACAACCTCTCCTTACTCCCTGTACAGCGAGAGCCTTGCCTCCTTCACGACCGGCGATCTCTATGATCACCACGACGCAGGCGGCTTCATCACCCTGTTCGGCCTTTCCACCAAGGTCCGCGCCATGAAGATGCAGCAGGCGGGGCTTCTGTAAACCGCAGTTCTTCGTAAACTGACAGTGCCAGGACCGGCAGCGTGAAGGCTGACAATACAAAGACCGGCAGCGCAAAGACTGACAGATCAAAGACTGACAGATCGACAGACAGATTGAGAACGCAAACAGCCATATCGGGCAAATGTCCGGTATGGCTGTCTTATTGCATGGTTAAAGCCTTCCTGATTTTAAGGACGCCTTTTGTGTATTGCTATGGAGGTGGGCCTTGAAAAACGTCGGTACTTGCTTTTTGCAAGCTCCGCGAAGCAAAAAGCTAAGGAACTGTAGATATATTAACTGTGCAGATTGCGCAGCATGGATTTTCGAGTGCAAGGAAAAATACGCAGCCGTACCGAGGTACGGCGAGGCTTTTTGACGAAGCAATCGGAAGGCCAGGCAAGCAAGATGTGCAGATTAATTATCTACAGGTCCTTAGTATCCGCTACGTTTTTCACGGAGCGGGAGCGCCCCACCGGAATAGTGATGCACAAAAGGCGCACTTTTATCAGCAGGGCCGGTACTGTAACATTGCATGCTCATCTCTTGCGTCAAAAGATAATACCTATTAAAATAGGAGAAGTGCCTTCAGACTGCCGCATACCGCGGCACAGACCATATGAGGAATCAGAATGCTCGCAAGAATCATACTCATCGTTTATCTGGCAGCTGTTAATTTCCTGGGGATCGCGTCCATGGCATCGGACAAGATCCGCGCAATGGAGCACCGCTACCGGATCCCGGAATCCATACTTCTTTTGTTTGCCGTGATCGGCGGCAGCATCGGCTCCATCCTGGGCATGCTGCTCTTTCACCACAAGACCCGCAAGGCGAAATTCCGCATCGGGCTTCCGCTGATCCTGGCACTCCAGATCGGACTTATCGTCCTTTTACATTCTATTGGTGTAACCATCGAATTTTTATGACGATCGGATTTGTGAGGTTATCGGTATGATCGCACTCAAAATCACAGGCCTTGGCAGTTTCATGTCAAGGCTTTTTTCTGGAAATACCTTTGACTCCTTCCTCCTCGCTGAGGGAACGCTCCGGATGGGTGTCACCTGGCAGGTGGACGGAAAACTGAACCGGGACTTTTTTGACAAAAGCACCTGGGAAGACCCCTCTCAGCGACCGTATGACTATGCCGCCTGGAGCCAGGTGCGCCCCTCCCTGCGGGAACTCATCCGCGGCAAAAAGGCGCCGGCCTCCTTTCAGTTCATCCTGCACCTGAAGCCGGAACTCACAGAGGATCTCCTGCGCAAAGAAGGAGACAGCGAACTCCTCTCCTGCGTCGGAGCGCTTGTCCTCACCATCCGGTACAAAGACGGAGAAGCCACCCTGCTTTCAGGAATTTCTATGAAAAGCTTTACTATCAATAAAAATGCTGATATATTGTGGGACAAAGCAATACGAAGGTTCCTTCAGTCAAAAGGAATTGCCTTCGAACCGCTTTCCTGATCAAAATTGTATACAGTTTTCGAAGACTCGCCTGCGTCTCCTGCGCGCCTGTCCCACGACTGAAGTCAAAGGGACAGCGCGATGAAGAACCAATACCACGAAAGAAGCTGCTGTGGGTACCACTATTTCTGTTTCAGAAAAGAAAGGATCGTGTATGCGCCATATTCTGACACCATTGGATTTCTCTGTAAGCGAACTCGATACGATTTTCGACATCGCGGCAGATATTGAGAAAAATCCCCGGAAATACGCAAATGCGTGCCGCGGAAAGAAACTGGCAACACTCTTCTATGAACCTTCCACCCGCACCAGGCTCAGTACTGAGACAGCTATGCTGAATATGGGCGGCTCCACCATGGGCTTCTCGGACGCAAACAGTTCCTCGGTCTCCAAAGGTGAGAGCATCGCCGATACCATCCGCACCGTCTCCTGTTTTGCGGACATCGCAGCGATCCGACATCCCAAAGAAGGCGCTGCCATGGTAGCCAGACAGGCCTCCCGCATCCCTATCATAAACTGCGGCGACGGCGGCCATCAGCATCCCACACAGACACTGACCGATCTTCTCACCATCAGGTCTCTCAAAAAAAGACTCAGCAACATGACCATCGGCCTCTGCGGCGATCTCAAATTCGGCCGCACGGTCCACTCCCTGATCGACGCCATGTCCCGCTATCCCGGCATCCGTTTCATTTTCATTTCTCCAAACGAACTGCGGATTCCCGATTATGTTATTGACATGCTCGATGAAAAGGGCATTCCCTATGAGGAATATATCCGCCTGGATGATGTCATCGGCAGACTTGATATCCTCTATATGACCCGCGTACAGCGCGAACGTTTCTTCAATGAAGAAGACTATGTCCGCCTGAAAGACTTCTATATACTGACCAAAAAGATCATGCGCAAGGCAAAGAACGATATGTTTGTTCTCCATCCCCTCCCCCGCGTAAACGAAATCTCCGTCGAAGTCGACAGCGATCCCCGCGCAGCCTATTTCCGGCAGGTCCAGTACGGCGTCTATGTCCGTATGGCCCTGATCCTCACGCTTCTGGGGATCCACGTCAACGAGGACGGCAGCATCACAGAGGAAGGACCCGGAAAGCTGCCCCTGTGATAAGCAGGAAGAACACTTTCCGTCACCATCCCTGCTGTTCCCACCGGAGTTTCTGAGACAAAAGGAGAAAATAGATGCTGAATGTAGGCAAAATTGAAAACGGTATTGTGCTCGACCACATCCAGGCCGGAAAGAGCATGCTGATCTATCATTATCTGGAACTCAATAAACTGGACTGCACTGTCGCAATCATCAAAAATGCCCGCAGCAACGCAATGGGCAAAAAAGATATCCTCAAAATCGAGACGGATGCACATTCCTTCAATCTGGATGTCATCGCCTTTATCGACCCCGGCGTTACCGTCAATATCATCAAGGGCGGTGAGCTCGTTGAGAAAAAGAGCATTTCTCTTCCCAATGAAGTCAAAAATGTCATCAAGTGCACCAATCCCCGCTGCATCACTTCCATCGAGCAGGGCGTCCAACACATGTTCTACCTCGCCGATTCCCGCCGCAAAATCTATCGCTGCCGCTATTGCGACGAGAAATACACCGAGCAGGAAATCGAGTGGTAAAGCCGGCAAGGGACTATATGAATACAGAGAACATTTATACAGATATCTATCATTCAGAGATCGATATCGAAAAATACAGAAACGACCTGGAAAAAACCCTGCGTAAAACTTTCAAGCATGACCTGGTCGGCAGATTTGAAAAAGCTGTTGTTCAGTACCGGCTCGTGGAGGAAGGCGACCGGATCGCCGTCTGCATCTCCGGCGGCAAGGACTCCATGCTGATGGCAAAGCTCTTCCAGGAGCTCAAGCGCCACAACAAGTTTCCTTTTTCACTTGTTTTCCTGAGCATGGATCCCGGATATCTGACGGAAAACCGTCAACTCATCGAAAAAAACGCCCGGCTCCTCGGCATCCCGGTCGAATTCTGTGATACCAGCATCTTTGATGCTGTCTACACCATCGAAAAATCCCCCTGCTATCTCTGCGCCCGCATGCGCCGCGGTTACCTCTACCGCTTTGCTAAAGAACGCGGCTGCAACAAGATCGCCCTGGGACACCATTACGATGATGTGATCGAGACTATTCTCATGGGCATGCTCTACTCCGGTCAGTACCAGGGCATGATGCCCAAGCTCCGCAGCACCAATTTTCAGGGCATGGAGCTGATCCGTCCCATGTATCTGATCCGGGAAAAAGACATTATCCGATGGCGTGACTACAACCACCTTCGTTTTCTCCAGTGTGCCTGCCGTTTCACCGAGGCACTTGCCCAGGAAGGGATCTCCGACGAACCTTCTGTCTCCAAACGTCTGGAGACAAAGCGACTGATCGCCTCCCTGTCAGAGACCATTCCCCAGGTGGAAAGCAACCTTTTCCGTGCCACCGAGAATGTCGTCCTCAATAAAGTACTGGGATATAAGATCAACGGCGAAAGACATACCTTCCTGGAGGATTACTGAATCCCTCGGGAGACTTCC
>ONXK01000280.1 GCA_900321785.1 uncultured Lachnospiraceae bacterium
ATGTTTTTGGTGACATAGCCAAGTGGTAAGGCAAGGGACTGCAACTCCCTGATCACCAGTTCAAATCTGGTTGTCACCTCGATGAAAAGAGACAGTTTAAGCTGTCTCTTTTTTTGCATTTTTACAATGTAGTTTTGAGATTTTGTGCAAAAATTGAACGCAAGGTTTAAAATAGATATGCACCGGTTTTTAGAAAAGGTGCATATCAGCATTAAGGGAGGAAAAGCGATGTTCAATATAAAACGGATGACAGCTCTTCTCATGTCGGCAATCCTTATGGGATCGACAGTTTGTGTACCTGCTATGGCGGCCGAGGTGACCGGAGAGGAGCAGGTAGTTCTTCAAGAGGAGGGAACTAAACAGGAAGAAGACTTGGAAACTGATTCGACAGCGGACTCAGAAACCGAGGGAGAGACAACAGAACTGCCAGAAGATTTGGAATCAGGGGAGAAGACAGCAAATGCAGCAGAGAACGTGACTAGAGAAGCTGCAGAACCTGGTGAACAGGATGACAAGCCGGAGAATGCTGCTGAGGACGTAACTGTTGAGCGACGAATTCTGAGCGGCACCAGCGACACGGTAATTGAGGATGTTGCAGCCTGATCGGCGACAGTTTTTAAGCGGAGCGACACATCTGAAGCGGTATTGTCATGATAATGTAAAAGGCCATGACAAATGCCATGACCTTTACTACTCTGAGACGACTGTATTAATCAAGAGCCTGCTCATTGACAGCAGCCAGGATCACTTCGGAATCTATACAGGATCTTCCGAGCTGGGCTCCGAGCATAATCGCGTCGGACATGACATTGTCAATGATCCTGGGGATACCATGACAGTATCCTGTAACAGCAGACAGGGCATCTTCACCTACCAGAGTATCAGCGCCTCCGGCAAGGCGGATCTTATGCCGGATATAAGCAGGGATCTCGTCCGGCCCCAGGCCGCGAAAGGAGTAGTGTACGGTGATGCGCTGGCGGAGAGCCTCGTGGACAGGCTTTTCGAGGGTATTGTTCAGGTAAGGCTCTCCGCTTAGGATGAGTGTGAAGCAGTTAAGGGAGTCGTAGTTGAAATTCATAAGCATCTTGAGGTCTTTGAGTACGGCGTTGCTCAGGTACTGGGCCTCATCGATAGCCAGGATAAGGGGCTGCTTCTTTTCTTTATAAAGGTAATGGATCCGGTCCTGTATGGCCTTGAACATGACGGTCTTGCCGCCTTTGGTCTCAAGACCGAGCTGATCACACAGCTGCTTGTAGAATTCACCGACAGAGACGGTCGAGAGGCAGATATACTTCATATCATAAAGGTTCTTGTTCAGCGAGGATTCGAACTGCCGGAGGCAGAAGGATTTTCCCATGCCGGGAGAGGCGGTGAAAACGCCGATCCCGCGGACGTCCTTGAGATAGGAAAGACGGTTCATCATCGATTTCTGATCGGAGGACTCAAAGGAATCCGATATCTTCAGGGAATGTTTGTCAAAAGGGTTGCAGGACAAGCCGTAGAAAGCCTTGAAATTCATGAAGCTTCATCTCCTTCCGAAGGATAGCTGATAGCGGGGAGCGTATTGTTGCGCTTAGTACGGGCGTTGGCGTTCTTGTCTGTCCTTGTAATGGGGAAACGGGTATCTCCGTAAAGGATATATGCGTTTTCCATATGGCCCGGCAGGTACCGTATGTCCACCTTCATGCCGATGAACTGTGGAGGGGCATCATACCAAACGCCGTCAACAGAAATGCAGGAATCATTGTTGACTTTGCGTGAGATACGGTTGGTAAAGCATTCATCCAGCCATTCGGCAGACCTTGGGACGCGGACATGGTCCTTAGTACGCATGAAGCGGTCGACCGGAGTCTCGCCTGTACCGGAATGGACAGTGGTGTTGTGCCGACGGATGTAAGCAGCGAGCAGGGAGTTGAACTCTTCCAGCGAATGGACAGCAGAGACATCAAGGGTCGACAGCCAGCGGCTGCGGAGGGTCCTGAAATTCCGTTCAACTTTCCCTTTTGCAGCCCCATCTCGAACAGGGGCATGCGATTCGACAATGCCCAGGGAATCAAGGATCAGGGTGAGCTGGTCGTTTTCAAAAGAACCGCCGTGATCCATGTAGATCTTATCTGGGATGCCGTAAGTGGAAATGGCCTGCTTGAGTACTTTCTGATAGTTGTAAGCGTTATCGTTATAAAAGATCCCGCCGCCGACGATCAGGCGGGAGTGGTCATCG
>ONXK01000152.1 GCA_900321785.1 uncultured Lachnospiraceae bacterium
GGATCACAGGCCGCACATATGACGGACGCCAGCCGCTCATCTGCATTGGCGGGAGCGCCGAAGCGTTCCCCGCGCAGACGGCGCATATTGGCTTCATGTATCATCGCCATGGAAATCTGCTCCGGCGGCAGATTATATTCATTGCAGAAGGGCGGCAGGTTGTTGTTCAGAAGGATGTATAAAGAGATGCCCAGGGAATAAATATCGACAGTATTGTCATATTTATAGCCGTAATAAACTTCGGGAGCCAGGTACTGGATCGTTCCTGCGCTGCTCATGGAAATCTTTTCATGAATAGAATCCATGGTCCTGGAAATGCCAAAATCACCCAGCTTATATCCTGTTTTTTTACTGTAGAAAATGTTAGAGAGCTTGATATCTCTGTGGATGATGTTCGACAGCTCACAGCTGGTCAGGGCAGTGCAGATGTCAATGCCCAGCTGGAGGACTTCTCCCTTGTCCAGACCGCCGGGCTTCCGGCTGAGTTTTTCCACACTTTCCAGGAGTTCCATGCGGATCAGGATCGTACGAACGCCTTTGTCCCGAAGTACGGCGTAATCTTCAATTGTAACGATATGAGGGGCGCCTTTCAGCTGCATCATCATATCGATCTCGCGGCTTACATTGCGTACAAACTCTTCCAGAGAAGGATCTGATTCATAAGATTCGAGAGTGAGTACTTTAAGGGCACATTTGTAGCTGATGCCCAGGTCATCCCGCAGGATTTCGTAAACATCTCCATATGTTCCTTTACCTAGAGTGCCGGTAATCCGCCATTCAGGCCAGACAGAGGAAAGCTGTGACTGGATGTAAGAAGAGGAAGTGTTAAGCATTCGTGATACCTGCCTTTATTCTTCATTGCGCAAGACTCGCAAGCGAGTCTTGAATACAAAACGGAATCCTGAGATGACCCCGAAACCGGATATATCTGAGAGTTCTGCTTTTTTATTTTTCAAGTTTGCTGTTGTCGCGGGCATCAAAACGTTTGGCGGGGCCGTAATCTTTGATGGGACAGTCGCGGATGTCAAGGTAGGTGAGTTTGGTCATCCGATCCACAACCGAGATATCTCTGACGCCGGTCTGGGAGAGGACCAGTGTGTCCATATTTACAGCATTTCTGAGTGGATCGATATTCGAAACAGAGGTCTGTTTGAAACTCAGATAGAAGAGGTCGGGCATATTGGATAGCGGCGTAAGATCAGCCAGATTCCTGTTTTCACTCATATACAGGTTTGTCATCCTTGTCATTTCGGTGAGGGCGGAAATATTGCCAATATCATTGGCGCGTATGTCCAGCATAGTGAGATTGACCAGACCGGAAAGAGCGGATATGTCTTCGATACTGTTTTCATACAGATCCAGTCTTTCGAGCTGGGCAAGTCCTGCAAGAGGGGTCACATCACTGACCAGATTCTTCTCAAGATTCAGCTTTTTCAGAGTGTACAGTTCTGCCAGGGGAGAGAGGTCGCTGACAGAGTTGTCGGCAAGGATCAGCTCGGTAAGGCCTGTGAAATAGCGCAGAGAGGAAATATCGGAAATACCGCAGTCGGTCAGATCAAGTTTCTGTACGGCGGCGGCATCGTCGGCAGTGAGGTCGCCGGTAAATCCCAGCGATGCCTGGACGGCGTCACGGAGATTGTAATCTGACCACTCTACAAGGACAGGTCCTGACTGTTCTGCAGCATCCTGATTTTCGGAAATTGTGTCCTCACCTTCTTCCGCAGCGGCTTCGACGACCATGGTGTTGTCCGTTTCGGCCT
Source organism: uncultured Lachnospiraceae bacterium (assembly GCA_900321785.1). GTDB lineage: Bacteria > Bacillota > Clostridia > Lachnospirales > Lachnospiraceae > CAG-791. The sequence continues at coordinate 1,761 of ONXK01000152.1, forward strand.
CTTCGGTCACAGACTCCTCCTGGGCAGTATCTGTTTCGGATTCACCCCGGTTTCTGCCACCCATGACTGCACCTGCCAGAAAGAGCACGAGGACTGCCGCAACGGCGGCCAGCACATAGACTATGGTGCGCTTTTTGTCAGGAGCGGGAGCTTTTGAAGCGGCGGTTTCCCTGGCAGGACTATTGTAAAGACAGCTCAGCAGGGCATTGCGAAAGGCTTCCGCCGTCTGAAATCTGCTTTCCGGCACGGGATCACAGGCGGTGCAGATAACGGAGGAGAGCATCTGGTCTGCGTGGCGGGGCCCGGGAAGAGGTTCTCCATTGAGGCGTCTCATATTTGCTTCATGCAGAAGCGATGTTGACAGAGATGTGGGTGTCTGCCCCGGTTCGACCTTGTAGAAGGGCGGAATCAGGTCATTTGCCAGAACATACAAAACGATGCCGAGGGAATAGATATCGGCAGTGTTGTTGTATTTCCTGCCCTGGTAGACTTCCGGTGCCATATAGCGGAGGGTGCCGATCCCGCTCATGGATGATTTTTCACGGATGGAAGCCATGGTACGGGAAATGCCGAAATCACCCAGTTTAAAGCCCGCTTCCTCGCTGTAAAAAAGATTGCTGGTCTTGATGTCGCGGTGCAGGATATTTTTCTGTTCGCAGGCGGTCAGCGCGTTGCAGATATCCGTGCCGATGCGGATAAGCTCCTGCTTGTTCAGAGAACGGCCCTTGCGGGCAAGATAGCTGTCCAGCGGCTCCAGTTCCTCCATGCGGATCAGAATGGTGCATCTGCCGGGACTGCGGAGAACGGCATAGTCTTCGATCGTGACGATATTGGGTACGCCCTTGAGCTGCATCATCAGATCGATCTCGGAACTGACGCCCTGCAAGAATTCTTCGATATCCCCCTCGGAAATGCGGTCGATCAGAAGGGATGTGGGAGGTGCCTGCATGGCGGAAGGACCAGAGGAGGAGTCCCATATAGTTCTCTTTGCGACGGGGTCCGTGGAGTTGTTGTAGGAACCCTGCAGATCGGGAGACTGTCCCCCGGGGATTCCGGAGACGCCCGTCTGTCCGTAGCGGCCGTGCCCGGGGGCGTTTTGAATAGAAACCGTATAGTCTGCGTCTTCATAAGCGCTGGCGGTATCTGCCTCCATATGCAGGACTTTCAGCGCGCAGGTGTATCTGGCACCCAGATCATCCCGCTCGATTTCGTAGACATTGCCGTAGGAACCTTTCCCCAGCTTTCTGGAGATACGCCAGTTCGGCCATACATTAGAAAGCTGCTTCTGCACAAATGCAATCTCGTAATTAGTATCGTAACTCATATCTTTTTACCGTGCCCATTCCGTCGTTTGTTTTGTTGCTTCTCAGTTCAATTGCTTTTCATTGACCGCTTACTTTTTAATAAACCATACATTCAGGTCGGTATCAGTATCGATGCCGCTGACCCGTCCGTAGCAGGAGTACTGCCAGAAAGTAAAGTCGTAGGGGATTTCCGGAGTGCTGTTGTAGTCCGCATACCAGAGGACGATGTCTTCTCCCAGACGGGACATATCAAGAATATCCGTCTCAGTGGAAGAGTTCGCATAGAGAGCAGGGGTATAACCTGCTTCTTTGATCACTTCACTAAAGGCGAGAACATCGTCTGTAAACTGCTTGCCGCTGATGTAGTTGATGCGGGCGTTGTAGTCCTCGACGACGATCTCGGGGTCATAGACGATGGGAAGTGTGAGCTCTACGCCGCTTTCTTTGATGATCTTGAGGCAAAGCTCTGCCTCTTCGCGGGCTTCCTTTTTGGTGACTGCCTGTGAAAAAACATAGGCGCCGACATCGAGACCCGCCGCTTTTGCGCGCTTGAGATTCTTGATGGCACGGGTGTCTCTGCGCAGATCGCCGGTGTGCATCGTGCGGTGAGCGACACGAACAAACACGAAGTCATAGCCGGCTTCCTTTACCTTGTCCCAATCGATCGACTCCTGAAACTCGGAGACATCGATGCCGCGCCGGATCATGTAGTCGTCGTCGCCCTCATAGTGAAGGACTCCGTTGTCGTCATATTTCAGATATTTCCAGTTGTAGTTGTGAAGGGGGTATTTACCGGGGAAAGTCCTCATATGCCAGTTTTCCCAGGCTTTGATATATTTTTTCTGGAGCTTTGTGGGTGATGTGCTCTTTTTTTCTTCTTTTTCAGATGTGTCGGCAGCGCCTGTTGTGTTCGCGGTACCTGTCCCGGATGTGCTGCCGGTGCCGGCGGCATCCGCTGCCTGTCCGGAACTGCCCTGACCGGAGGTGCTGCCTGTACCGCTGCCGGATGCTGTGTCCGCAGCGGAACCCTGAGGTGCTTCTACGTCATGTCTTTCCGCGCTCTCCGTGTCTGCTGCGGAGGAAGCTGTTCCTGCAGAGAAATCCGCGCTTTCGGGAGCTTCGATCGGCAGAGTCAGGTCTATATCGTTTCCAGCCGTTTCCGGATGCAGGACAGACTCGACGGCATCGAGTCCCAGCCAGCTGCGGACCCTTCCGGAGAAGGTATCCGGCAGACTGTCTTCGTCCACAGCCTTCATCACTTTATAACCATGATTTTTGCCGAACCAGGGTCCAGCCACCACAAAAACTCCTCCGGCAATGAGCAGGAAGAGAATGATCAGGACTGAAATACATGCTGCTGTTCGGGAAATCTTTTTTTCCCCGGGATTATTCTGATTGTGTTTCATGCGCAGACTTCGGGGTCAGTATAATGTCCATCCGCAGAACCGGATGCGGCTCTTTCTGTCGCGGATGATTTAGTGGCTTTTGGTTTGGCGATAACAATGGATTTATTATAAACGCTTTTATAATATAGGGCAAATCAAATCCCCGGCATAATTGCAGGGCAGACCAAAAAACCTTACAGTTCAGACCCTGCTGAAAACAGTGCGCCTTTTGTGCATCACTATTTCGGTGGGGCGCTCCCGCTCCGTGAAAAACGTAGCGGATACTAAGCTTTTTGCTTTTCAAGGCCCACCTCCACAGCAATGCACAAAAGGCGTCTTCAAAATCAGGAAGGCCTGAAGCAAAACCCTTCATGGCGTAGTAAATCCTGATTGCAGGATTGGCTGTGAAAAGCGTATAATGAAGACCAATACATGGACATCATCAGACATCATCAGGTGCAATGCCCCGGCCGGTGACGGTCTGCACAGGCTTGATTGAATTTACAGCTTGATTGAATTTACAGATTGAAGAGGAGAATGTGTTCGAATGGGTTCTAAGGACAAGAGCGGGCTGGAAAAAGAAAAAGCGCTTCTTGAAGCGCTGCAGAACAGGGAAAAGAAACTTCTGTCGGGAATGTACGGGGACTTTTTTGGAAAGAATGGTTCCGGAAATGAGACAGGGCTCTCGTTTGGAGACAGAATCGATGAACTGGAGCAGAAGGGCAGAAATGTGACCTCGCAGTTCTCTTCGCAGGCGGACGACCTTGTGAACAGACAGAAGGCTGTTTCATCGCAGCTGAAAAACCGCACGGATGCATTGCAGCGTGCCAACGACGCCCTCAGGGAAGTACATTCGCTGCTGGACAATCCGCTTTATAACGGTATGCCGTCCGTAACCGGGAGAAATACTGCGGGAAGTTCCGACACCAATAATATGAATCCGATAGAGGATGCAGGCGGAGAGATCGATCCCGGCATGATGGCAGGGACTGACGGAGATCTTTTCAACGGGATTGCCCCGGGAGCATTTGGTGTTCCCGGAGCTTCGGGCGCTCCCGGAGCTGTGCAGATGGACGCGCCGCAGGTGCAGGAGCAGCAGGCTGCGGGCAAAACCGCCCCGGCGGAGAAGGCCAAAGAAGAGGAAAAGGATCCGATGGAAGAGCTGGATGCTCTCATTGGTCTGAAGACGATCAAGCACGACGTCCGCGAACTGACTGATTTTGTCAGAGTCCAGAAGCTCCGCAAAGACGGCGGACTTAAGTCTGTTCCGGTTTCGCTCCACCTGGTGTTTACAGGCAACCCGGGAACCGGCAAGACAACAGTTGCCAGGATCATTTCCAGGATCTATAAGCAGATCGGTGTCCTTAGCGGCGGTCAGCTGGTGGAAGTGGACCGGTCAGGTCTTGTTGCCGGCTATGTCGGACAGACTGCGATCAAGACTTCCAAGAAAATCGAGGAAGCCAGGGGCGGCGTCCTTTTTATCGATGAGGCGTATGCGTTATCACGTAAGGATGACACATTCGGGCAGGAGGCAATCGATACCATCCTCAAGGCTATGGAGGACAACAGAGAGGACTTTGTTGTTATTGTCGCCGGATATACGGAACCCATGGAGAAGTTTATCAACAGCAATCCGGGCCTCAAGTCCCGCTTTAACAAGTATATTGAATTCCCGGACTACACCATTGATGAGCTCATGGGCATTTTCGACATGAACTGCAAAAAATACGACTACACGGCGGATGAGGAAGTCAGGGCACAGGTCCGTGCCATTCTCATCCAGCGCAAGATGGCGACGCTTGAAAACTTTGCCAACGCCCGCGAAGTGAGAAACTTGTTTGAGGAGATCATTACCAATCAGGCACGGCGTGTGGCCGCCCTCGAATCGCCTTCCAGAGAGGACATGCAGAAGCTGCTTCTTGAGGACCTGGTCGAAACAGCAGAGGGAGATGCGGAGAAAACATTGAAGAAAGCCGCTTCGATGGAAACAGAGAAGGAGTCCGTTGAGACCGCTGATAA
>ONXK01000126.1 GCA_900321785.1 uncultured Lachnospiraceae bacterium
ACGGTGGTCACTTCTGTTGTGAAATGGCTCGGCATGGTAGGCATGCTCTTAAAGCCCCTTTTCTGGGGATTTGTCCTCGCCTATGTCCTGGCTCCCGCGGTAAGTTTCTTTGAGAAAAAGCTGCAGAAAAGCAGTATTGGCGGCAGGCAGAAAAGCAGTATTGGCGGCAGGAAGAAGAGCAAACGAGGGCTGGCAGTGGCCATCACGTGTGTCCTTACTCTTTTGGGACTGATCATACTGCTCTCTGTGATGGTATCCGCAGTCACCAGAAATCTCAAGATTGCGAGCCTGGATGACCTGGTGGTGATGGCACAGTCGCTTGCCAATTCTGTCAACAGTCTGGAACAGAGCATTATGCGCCGGCTGGAGAGTATGAATATTTCTACCGGCGAGGTAGAATCAGCCCTGCAGCAGCTTCTCCACAAAATCGCGGAGTTTTCCCAGGGCCTGACCAGCGGTCTTACCGGAGCGGTGGGGCATATCGGAGGTTTCCTGACCGCTACTCTTTTTGCGATCATCTTCTGCATTTATTTTCTGTTGGACTACAAAAGTCTCAAAAAGTACTGGAACCGTGTGCTGCTTGCGGTTGGAGGCCCAAAGGCCCGCAGAAATTTCCATGTTCTGGCCGATGACGCGAATTCCGTTTTTTCCGGGTATATTCGCGGTCAGCTGATTGATGCTATTATCATGGCTGTTCTGATCAGCGCGGCACTTTCGCTGGTCGGTGTGAAATACGCGGTTATCATTGGTATCCTGAGCGGAATCGGAAATCTGATTCCCTACGTCGGTCCTGTGATCGCATATGGCTCCACGATTCTTGTCTGCCTTGTTACCGGTGACCTGCGCCGCCTTCTGGTTGCGGTCATAGTCATTTTTTTGATCCAGACAATAGACGGAAATGTGATAAACCCCAGACTTTTGAGTTCCAATATCGATGTTCACCCCATGCTCGTCATCGCCGCTCTCATTGTCGGCGGCGCTCTGGGAGGAATTGTCGGTATGCTGTTTGCGGTGCCTGTTGCCGCTTTTATCAAGATTCAGTTTGACAAGATCATTGACAGGCTGATCGAAGCCCGCACAGGACCGGCAAACGGATCGTCCGGACGGAATAAGACAAAGTCCGGCACAAGGAAGAAAAAGAAGAGCAGACAGGCAGTGAAAAAGGCATAACTTTCAGGCATAACTTTTTCGGCTTGCGTCTGTGAACGAGAGGAAATGCTCCCCGGTATGAAAAAAGTATTGTTTTATGGAGATTCCAATACATACGGCTATGATCCTGCCGGCTTTATGGGAGGACGATATCCGCGCAGTGAGCGCTGGACAACGATCCTGCAGGAAAGCCTTGCGGATACCTGGGAGATCGCGTCAGACGGTATGCCCGGACGGGCCCTCCCCACGACTGTATATGAATGGGATTATATCCGGTCTGTGATCCGGCAGGAGACACCGCTGGATGTGTTTGCTGTCATGCTGGGGACCAACGACCTGCTCAGCACACTGCGTCCCGATGCGGCAAAGACAGCGGCGAAGATGAATGACTTTGTCTCCTTTGTCAGAGATCAAGCCGGGGAGAATACACGATTTCTCCTCATCGCGCCGCCGCGGATCGCGCTTACGGAACAGTCTTTTTCCGAGCCCTATGTATCCGGCGGCAGGGACTATGCGGTCATCTATCGCGAAGAGGGAGAGAAGCTTGCGGAATATTACGAGGAACTGGCCGGGTACAGACAGACACTCTTTGCCGATGCCTCGAAGTGGGAGCTTGGCTTCGCCTTTGACGGGGTCCATCTCTCCGAACAGGGTCATGCCCGCTTCGCCGCAGAGATGGCGGAAGTATTGAATAAAATTGGTGAAGAGTGAGTTACCGGGGACGGTTCTGCCTGTCACGTGCAGGTATTCAAGACTCGCTCGCCAGTCTTGCGCACCGAAGAAGATAAAGCGGCAGATAACGAGGCCGGAAACCTGCAGACAGAAAGGACAGACAGGGCGGATGCTGCTTCTGATCTTTCCATGCGGCAGGGACAGGAGGACGGCTCCTCTGCACAGGGAGCGAAACATCCGGACGATGTCGGAAGCAAAGGCACAAAGAGCGCGGTTGTCGAGGAACTGATCAGCTGGGTCAAGTCCTTCGTCATTATGTTTGTTGTCGCTCTCTTTCTCACCCAGTTTATCATCATCAATGCGGTCATTCCTTCGGGCTCGATGGAAGATACCATCATGACACATGACCGTCTGATCGGCGCCCGCTTCAGCTATTGGTTCAGCGAACCGGAGAGAGGAGATATCGTGATCTTCCACTATCCGGTGGATGAAAAGAGAATTTATATCAAGCGTATCATCGGACTTCCCGGAGAGACTGTTGAGATCCGGGACGGACTGATCTATATCAACGGGTCTTCGGAACCCTTACCGGAAGGATATCTCAAGGAAGAATGGGATATCATGAACACGGATTTTCATTTCGAAGTCCCGGAAGATGCTTATCTGATGCTCGGTGACAACCGCAACTGGTCTGAGGATGCCCGTTACTGGGCAGACAATGCACTGGACTTGGGACTGGCGGATACCGAGGAAGAAGCTGAACAGTATACCTATGTACACAAGGACAAGATCCTGGGCAAGGCCATCTTCACCTATTTCAGGAAATTCCGTATTTTGCAGCATGGAAGCTGGTATGAGTGAATCGGTATGTGAACAATAAACAGTATCGAAACGCCAGTAACCCGTTCGGTAACGGGAACTGTACTGTCCAGAAAAGGAGTAAAATACATGCAGTATGATGTGATCATTATCGGCGCCGGACCGGGTGGTATTTTTTCTGCTTACCAGCTGATGAAAAAAAGGCCCGAACTCAAGGTGGGTGTGTTCGAAAGCGGCACGGAACTGGAGAAGCGCCGCTGTCCTATCGACGGCGAAAAGATCAGGACCTGCATCGGTTGCAAGACCTGTTCCATTATGTCCGGATTTGGCGGAGCGGGCGCTTTCAGCGATGGCAAATACAACATAACGAACGACTTCGGCGGCACGCTCTATGAACACATCGGAAAGAAAAAAGCCCTGGAACTCATGCGTTATGTAGATCAGATCAATCTCGATCACGGAGGGGCGGGGACCAGACTGTATTCCACTGCCGGAACGGAATTTAAAAAGATCTGTATCCAGAATAAGCTGCGCCTGCTGGATGCCTCGGTCCGGCATCTGGGAACGGACATCAACTACATCGTTCTGGGAAACCTGTATGCGGAGATGAAGGGTCATATTGATTTTCATTTCTCAACGCCCGTTGACAGCATTGAATTGCTGCAAAGAAAAGGGAGCGCGGCTGCAGCACAGGATCTTGATGGGGCGGAAGCCCTTACGGGAGGGAAATGCGGCGGCAGACCCGATGAAGGCAGATCCGATGAAGTCATTCCAAATGAAGGCAGCCCCGATGGTTACCGCTACCGGATTCATTTCCGGGACGGGGAGCAGAAAAGAAGTGCAGACGCCCGTTACTGCATCGTCTCAGCCGGCCGCAGCGGCAGCAAATGGATGGAGAAGGTCTGCCGTGACCTGCAGATCCCGACCAAGTCCAACCGTGTGGATATAGGCGTGCGTGTCGAGCTTCCGGCAGTTGTCTTCTCCCACCTCACGGATGAACTATATGAGAGCAAAATCGTCTATCGCACGGAGAAGTTCGAAGACAGTGTCCGCACCTTCTGCATGAATCCAAACGGGATCGTGGTCAACGAGAACACAAACGGCATTGTTACCGTCAACGGCCACAGCTTTGAAGACCCGGATAAAAAGACAGATAATACCAACTTTGCCCTGCTGGTCTCCAAGCATTTCTCAGAGCCCTTTAAGGACAGCAACGGCTACGGCGAAAGCATTGCCCGCCTGTCCAACATGCTGGGCGGCGGTGTCATCGTGCAGCGCTTCGGTGACCTGGCCCGCGGCCGCAGGAGCAATCCTGCCCGCATTGAGGAATGTACTGTGCAGCCGACACTGCAGGCGACGCCCGGCGACCTCAGTCTCGTACTGCCCAAGCGCATCCTGGACGGCATCATTGAAATGATTTATGCGCTCGATAAGATTGCGCCCGGAACAGCCAACAACGACACGCTCCTCTATGGCGTGGAAGTCAAGTTTTACAATATGGAAGTCAGCCTCGACGAAAACCTTGAGACCAATCACTCCGGCCTGTACTTCATCGGAGACGGCAGCGGCGTGACACATTCCCTCTCCCACGCATCGGCTTCCGGCGTCTATGTGGCAGATGTGATCTCGGCAAAAAGCATATAGTCAAAAAAACCCTGCTGCCTGCAGGGTTTTTTGATACGATAAAAAAGAATTTAAAAGATGGCCGGGCAGCACCTGTCGGAACGATCCCCCGGGCAGCCGCTGCTTAAAGAGTAAGCGTTTAAAGAGTAACCGGGTAAAGCATAACTGCGCAGGAAATTACTGCTCGCGGCTGAGGATGTCAATGATGATATCAGCACAGGTTTCGGCATTGATGCGTCCGGTATCGAAGCAGATGTTGTAGTTGTTGGCATTGCCCATCTCGTGACCCGTGTACTGTTTGTAGTAGGTCTTGCGGAGCTTGTCGCGCTTTTCGATGTATTTTTCGATACTCATAGTGCCGTTTTCAGCGAGCTCTGCAACGTGGTCGAGGCGGTCCTTGACGGATGCATAGAGGTAGACGCAGAACACATTTTTGCCTTCTTCGCGGAGAATATGGTCCGCGCAGCGTCCGACGATGATGCAGGGATCCTGTGCGAGCTGGAGAACAACCTTTTTTTGTGCTTTATAGATTCCGTCATAGGAACTGCTGTAGGAAACAGCACTGTTCAGAATCTTGTTTAACATTCTGCCGGAAGTACTCAGTTCTTCTCCTTCATGCTCGACATCCTCAACTGCATAACCGCTTTCCTCTGCGGTCTTTTTGACGAAATCTCTGTCGTAATAAGGAATTCCCAGCCTTTCTGACAGTTTTGCGGCCAGGGTCCGTCCGAGGGCGCCGTATTCTCTGCTGATCGTAATGACAGGGCATTTTTCAATAGGAATGATTCCTGTTTCTTTTTCAGGCATTTTGTCTCCTCCTTATCTGTTCGGGCATAGTCGGTCCTGTATGACGCTGGATGTCTGCCCTGAATTGATGCTAAAATTTTAATACAAATGAGGGATTGTTACAAGGTATAATCTCTCGGGGACTTACCAGCGGCTGTCGAGCGGCTGTCGAGCGGATGTTGAGTGGCTGTCGAGCGGACTTACCAGCGGATGTCGAGCGGCTGTCGAGCGGACTTACCAGCGGATGTCGGGCGGATATCGAGTGGCTATCCGGGGACTGTCGGGCAAGAGACTGCCATGATATGCACTGCGGGTTTGCCTATACGATCCTTCTGTGGTACAATCAATTGGTGTATGATTGTATACGGGAATTCAATCATATAAAAAATTCTTCGGCGCAAAAGCGCCATAGAGAAGGAGGGAGTTATTATGCGGAAAAAAGTGAGCAGAGTTGTCATCAGCGTACTTCTTGCCGTTTGCATGCTGGTTCTTTCCGGCTGCGGCGGACAGAGGATGATGATGGGAACCGGCGGCACGGCAGGAACCTATTATGCGTTTGGCGGTGTACTTGCCCAGTATATGAAGACCTATACCGGTTACAGTGTTACGGCAGTATCGACTGCGGCTTCAAAGGCCAACATCCAGAGTATCGGCGACGGCGATTATCAGATGGGATTTACACAGTCTGACGTTATGAGCTATGCCTGGGACGGCAGCAAATCCTTTGAGACAGATGGTCCCTGCAGGGATTTCCGTGTGCTCGGTGCGCTGTATGCAGAGACTGTACAGCTCATTACCATGAAAGAAGATATCAAGACAGTGGCTGACCTGAAGGGAAGAAGCGTTTCCATCGGAGCTCCGGGTTCAGGTGTTTATTTCAACGCAATGGACGTCCTGGAAGGCGCCGGCCTGACAGTCAATGATATCAAACCGCAGTATCAGAGTTTTGATGACAGTAAAGAGGCTCTTAAAGACGGACAGATCGACGCGGCATTTATCGTTGCCGGAGCCCCCACTTCGGCGATCACGGAGCTGGCGACAACCAATGGCGTTTTCCTGGTCCCGATCGATGGAGAACTGAGGGACAAGATCATGTCCATCTGCCCTTATTATGCGCCTATGGAGATCCCTGCGGACACGTATCCGGGACAGCCCGACCCGATCCAGACGATCACGATCAAGGCAACTATGGTCGTGGATGCCGATCTGGACGAGGATGTCGTATATCAGCTGACCGCCGCGATCTTTGACCATGCGGATGAGATCACGAAGGAGAATGCCAAGGGAGCGGAGCTCTCTGTGGAGAATGCAACTTCCGGTATCGTAGTGCCCTTCCACGCAGGTGCGGCAAAATATTTTGCCGAGCACGGCGTGACTGTGGAAACTGCTGACTGATTAAGAGGGGGTACTGTCCATGAGTAAAGAGAATGTGAAAGATCGGGAGTACGAACTGCAGCAGGAAGACCTCGAGGAGGTCATGCGAAAATATGACAGAGAATCCAATGTACGTGTATGGACCGGAAAACCTGCCCTGGTTGTCAAGGCTGTTCTGATCGGCTTTTCGCTGTTCTGCATCTGGGTGACATTGTTTGCCACTTTCCTGGAGGAAATCCGTCTGACTTCCTTCATGGGACTGGTCATTTTGCTGGGATTCCTTATGTATCCTGCCAAAAAGGGAGAACAGAAGGCCAACTATATTCCCTGGTATGACATTATCGGAATGGTGCTGGGAACAGGTGCCTTCCTGTACTATACATTTAGTGCGGAACAGATCATCCAGCAGGGCACGCGGTTTTCGGTGCCGCAGATTATTATCGCTGTGATCGGTGTTGCGGCACTTCTCGAGGTGACCCGCCGAAGTGTCGGCTGGCCCATCCTGATCGTGGCGCTGTTCTTCATCGTATATGCGATCGTTTATGGCCTGACAAACCCTTCCATCGCAGGAAGACTTCGTTATCTGGTTCGAAATCTCTTCTATGCAAAGACCGGTATTTTGTCGACGCCGATCAATGTGTGTTCCAAATATATCGTTGTATTTATCATATTCGGTGCCTTCCTTGAGAGAACCGGTATTTCCGAGTTCTTTATCAACATGGCAAACTGCGCGGCCGGCCGCTATGCCGGCGGTCCCGCAAAGGTCGCTGTCATTTCCTCCGCTCTCTGCGGTATGGTCAGCGGCTCTTCGGTCGGTAATACGGTCACAACCGGTTC
>ONXK01000107.1 GCA_900321785.1 uncultured Lachnospiraceae bacterium
GAATACCAGGAAGGTATCAGCGAAACCGGAGTTGGTTGTGAAGATCTTAGCGCCGTTGATCACATAGAAGTCGCCATCCTTCTCAGCGGTGGTGACTGCGCCTGCAACGTCAGATCCTGCATTGGGCTCGGTCAGGCCGAAGCATCCGATCTTGCTGCCGTCTGCCAGAGGGCGGAGCCATTTCTCTTTCTGCTCGGGAGTTGCGAACTCTTCGATGCTGGAAGCGCAAAGAGAAGTGTGAACGGAAAGAGTGATGCTGGTGCTGGCGTCAACCTTGGAGATCTCTTCCATCATCAGGCAGTAGGTCAGGACATCCATGCCTGTGCCGCCGATTTCATCCGAGAAAGGGATGCCGAAGAAGCCAAGCTCCTTCATTTCGGCGATGATGTCCATATTCATCTCTTCTTTTTCGTCCATTTCCTCGGCTACCTTGGCAACCTTGTCCTGAGCGAATTTGCGGAACAGTTCCTGCATTTCCTTCTGGTCTTCTGTCAACTGAAAGCTTACCATATCATGCCTCCTTAAATAAGGTGAATGGCCGGGAAGTTCTGGAGAATTCCCTGACCGGAATTGGTTCTTTAATATTTAGCATACTAACTAACTTAAAAAAATGCAATAGCCGCGTGTTAATTTTTTCGCAAAATATACAACAAATTTTTATCCCTGTTTTTGTGCATTTTTTAATTGCCCGCTACAATGCCCGCCACAATGCCCGCAAAGACGCCGCCACAATGCCCGCATGCCCGCAAAGATGCCGCCACAGTGCCCGCAAGGGTGCGCCCGGCGCCCGCAAAGACGCCGCCACAGTGCCCACAAGGATGTCCGCGTCAGAAAAACGAGGGCAGTCATTACGAAAAAGAGACCGGTTACCCTTCATCGGGCAAGGCCTGCAGGCGGGGCATCTGGTAGCCGATGCCGATATGGGTTTCGATCAGGTTGAGGCCGGGTCTGATGGCTCGGAGCTTTTTGCGAAGAGACGCCATATACACGCGCAGGGAGATGATGTCGGTCTCCACGCCACCGCCCCAGATGTGGTCGATGATATAGGAATGTGTCAGGACTTTGCCCGCATTGGCGGCAAGGAGTGAAAGGAGTCTGTATTCAATGGCTGTCAGGTGTACTTCTGTCCCTGCGACTGTGACAAGGCGGGAAGCGTAGTCGATGGTCAGATCACCGTTGATAAAGACAGGGCTTTTTTCCTCCTGCTCCGCGATATACTGCATCCTCCGTCGGGCGGCACGTATCCGTGCCAGGAGCTCCTCAATGGAAAAAGGCTTGGTCAGGTAATCATCGGCGCCGCTGTCAAGGGCAAGGATCTTGTCATTGTCCTCTCCCCGGGCGCTGATGATAATGATCACTGCGGAGGACCAGGAGCGGATCGTGCGTATGACATCGATTCCGTCGATATCCGGCAGGCCAAGATCCAGCAGGATCAGTCCGGGATGATGGGAGGCGCAGAGTGAAACGGCCTCATTTCCCGTGGTGGCCGAAATATAAGAATAGTGATTGATCTTGAGTGTTGTAGTGATCAGATTCAGGACGGAACGGTCATCTTCCACTACCAGAATTTTTATTTCATCCATAGGTCAGTAGTCATCCCTGTATCGAAAAGATTAACTGCCTCTATTTATTCTTCATCGCGCAATACCCGTGGCTTCAGTTGTGGGATACGCGCGCAATACCCGCGAGCGAGTCTTGAAATAAAGGATTGGCAGTATTACGGTTGGTTGTTAAATCCGTCATTTGTCAGATTCATCGGCATCGGTACCGGGGGCTCTTGTGCGCCTGAAGAGCTGTTTCCGGTCACATCCTGACCGGGTTGTGACCATGAAACGGTGCCTTCTGCTGCAACTGTGTCTTGTAACGAAGACTCAAAATCCGCTGCCGGAAGGCAGAAGCGGAAGACCGCGCCGGTGGGTGTATTGTCCAGAACCTCAATGGTGCCGTGATGGACCTTTAAGATCTCCGCACACAGATTCAGGCCGATCCCCATGGAGCGATAACTGTCGGTGAGACTTTTTTTGCCGTTATAGAAAAGGTCGAAAATGTAGGGTTTATCCTCGTCGTCGATGCCGGGACCGTTGTCCGAGACCTCCACAATGATCTGATCTGCGGAGCGCTCCATGTGCACGCGGATTTCCGAGTCCTTTGGTGTATATTTTACAGCATTGTTCAGAAGATTTACAAAGACCTGCATAATGAGCTTGGGATCCATCCGGGCGAAAAATATCTGATCCTCCTGCCCTCCTGTATCATAAATGATCCGGTGGCTGTGAAGAGAGGTCACATACCGCAGACTCTGCTCGATCACATCTTCCATGTTTTCAATGGTCATGCGGATCCCGATGCCGCTCTCCAGCCTTGTCATGGCCAGAATGTTTTCAAACTGGGCGTTGAGCCAGTCTGCATCCTCCATGATATCCTCATAAATCTTGTCGCGCTCCTCCCGCGGGAGGTCTTCTTCATAATTCCTGAGGTTGCAGGCATTGCCGTATATGGATGTCAGGGGCGTACGGAGATCGTGCGATATGGAACGCAGAAGCCCTGCCCGCAGCCGCTCGTTCTCAGCCTGGATCTCAGCCTTTTTCTGCTCCTGGGCCATCCGTTTGTTTTCAAGTGCCATTGTACATTCATGAATAATGGACAAAAGGACGGTGGTCTCAAATTCCTCCAGAGGATGCCCTCCCATATCGATGCCGATCACGCCGTACTGGTTCGGGCCGGAGTAGATACTAAGGTAGCGGCAGCTGCAGTTACCGAAATGGGACGTAAAAGCGCCGACGTTGTGGCTCATGTCCATGGCCAGGCGGACGGCTTCCAGTTCCCCGGTCAAAGTCTCCGGAGAGATTGTTTTATCACCCGCGGGAAAGATCAGGACACCCTTTTCTTGCGTGACGGTCTCCATAGTTTTCACTGCCTCAGGCGGAAAATATACAATGGCACGATTGAGCAGATGTACGAGCTGCATGCAGGTCGTGTGGATGATGGCATCACTGTCCGCGGCGGATTCCAGCTGATTGGAGGTGTCCAGCAGGACCTTCGCCTGGTAGGCATTTTCCGCGGAAGCCCGGGCGATGTTTTTCATTCGGACAGCGACGGTACCGGTTATCAGAGCCGCGATCACAGTGACCAGATATGTCATCAAATAGGCGGAATCATACACCAGCAGAGTAAAGCGCGGTTCAATGAACAGAAAATTGAAAAGGAGGACATAGAGAATCGCGGCAAGGGTGCCGTAGATCCGGCTCGAAGTCATGACCGAAGTGATCAGAACGCCAAGAATATAGATCGTGACGATATTGGTGTTGCTGAAACGGGACATGTAGAACCAGCAGCAGAGCAGAGTCGCGACCGTCATCACGACAATCACCAGGACCAGATCCCGCAGGTTCCAGGAAGGTTTCCTGATTCCCCGCTTCTTCACCGTTTCCGGATAGGGAGAGGACACCGGGTCAGGAACGATGTGGATGTCCACTGTCGGCAGATAGCTGAGAAGCTTTTCGTTGATCGCAGGTTTTGACCAGAGAACAAATGACGGCGGTCTATATCCCAGAAAAAGATCCGTCACGCCTACCCGGCGGGCGAATTCGGCAATGGCAAGGGGAATGTCCGTGCCGCGCACAGTGTGGATCTCGAAGCCGAACTTTCTGGCGTACTGGATGTTTTCCCGCAGAAGAGTGCCCTCGTCTGCTTCGTTCCCGGTGGCGCTGACATAGAGCGCGATGGGCGTCATGACATCGGGGCGGCTCTCCGCACCGGAATCGGTCCTTTCAGCGCCGGATGGGCTTTTTCCGGAGAAACCGCTCCCTTCGGGGGAAAGGAGTTCTTCGGAAAAAAGAGGGCCTTCGGAGAAATGGTCTCTCCCGGAAGCATCCTTCTTTGCGGATATGCCGGGCTCTCTCTCCGTGCTGACGCCGCTGGCAACACCGTGTGAAAGCCTGGAAAAAGCCATTTTTGCTGCAGTGCGGATGACCCGCTTGCAACTGGGAGATGGAGAGAGACAGACCATGACGAAAGGGCGCGAAGGAGAGATGCTCCTTCCGCCCGTTTCATCCCTATAAATATGATTTACCGGAGAAGGCATCATACACGTACCTCTTATATGCGCAGCAGGATAAACGATGTGGTGCAGGATCAGCCGCAGTAACAGACCACCGGGCATAGAATGATTTACGCCACCGGATCAGTCACTGCTCCGGTGGATATAGGAGTTGGCCGTGGTGATATTTTTGGAAAAATCCCGGCGGGATCCCGTCTGCCTCAATGCTTTTTCGGCGTCATGATCAAAAAAAACAAGGAAATATCTGTCAAGAGAAGTGGCCACGGAACCCTTCTTGTTTCCACTGCCGCAAGACCCATCAGCCACTGTTCCGGTGTGGCTGGCTGACTTTTTTCCGGAGTATCTGCTGATCACTTTTGCAACCATATAATACACCAAAGCGCCGTATATTGCGAATCCGAGCACCACAGCAATATTCTCTGCGATCAATGAAAAAAGTCTGTTCATAATAATCTCCATTCCGAACAAATCTAAAACCTTAAAATCTCCATTCCGAATCAATCCAAATCGTCAAAATCGCCATCCGGGTCAATCCGATCGTTAAAAGCGCCATCCGGGTCAATCCAAATCGATCCAAAAACAAACATAAACCAGTAATTGCTCCAGCATCAGATAATCCTGTGCAGGTATTCCGGCTTTGTCAGTACCATCATAGTCTGTCCGCTTTGAAGGACCGTATCGTTGCGAATATCCATGTTGATCGCGGGAAGAGGTTTTTTTCTTCCGGAACTGCCGGCGGATATCTCTTTGCTGCCGGAGCAATCGCGCACGCCCAGGATGTTGACGTGAAACTTTCTGCGGACATCGAGCTCATCGATTCGCAGGCCGCTCCATCGTGCCGGAACCTTAATCTCGTAGACACCGTAGCCGTCTGACAGATCTACGTAGTTGGAAATACTGTCTGAACTGAAGCGAATGGCGGTCCAAAATCCGAGTTCTCTCTCGGGAAATACAACATAGGAGGCGCCGTTGCGCAGGAGAAACTTCTCCTGCTGATGGGAAGTGGCACGGGCGATAATCTTTTTGGCTCCCAGTTCATCCAGCGTGAAAGTGGTTTGCAGGGAACTCAGGAAATCATCTCCGATCGCAACGATGCAGAAATCGAAACTGGGGATTCCCAGAGTGCTCAGAAAGGATTTCTCGACACTGTCCCCGATCCTCGCGTCCGAGACATAGGGCATGACCTTGTTGATCTTTTCTTCATCCTGATCGACGATCATGACGTCGTGTCCCAGCTCGTGAAGCTTCATCGCGCTGTAGTAGCCATACCTTCCGGCACCGATGATCAATACGCTTTTCGACATTGTCAATACCTCCAAACAATGATGTTTTTAACCCACAGATACTTTTTCCACAGGCATCATGCCGCAATTGACGTGTATTGTTGAGGCGAAGGCGTATCCCAATGTCAGGCCTCCGATACGGCCGAAGAACATGAAAGAGATCAGGATAGCCCTCGACAGTGCGGAGAGACCGGTCGTGATCCCGGTCGTCAGACCTACCGTTCCCAGCGCAGAGGCGCATTCAAACATGGAGTTCAGGATAGGGAGCCCCTCGATGGAGGAGAGGACGATGGAACCGGCCAGCAGCAGGAAAATATAGATGGTGAGCAGGGCCATTGCATTCTGGATCGCTTCCTTTTCTATCCGTCTGCGAAAACAATTGACATTGTCCTGCCGTCGCAGGAAGGCGCCCGATGCCAGAAACAGGACTGCCATCGTTGTCACTTTCATGCCGCCGGCAGTGGATCCCGGAGCGCCGCCAACCATCATCAGCATGATCGTAATCAGAAGACTGCTGTCACTCATTGAAGCGTAGTCGGCTGTGTTAAAACCCGCCGTACGAGGCGTGACACTCTGGAAGAGGGAAAGCAGAAGACGCTCGATTCCGGAACAGTTCCGGAATTCGATAAAATAAAAAAACAGGGCTGGAAGAAAGATAAGGGCCGCTGTCGAAATCAGGATGATCTTGGTCTGCAGGCGGAGCCTTTTAAAGCGGAAACGGCTGTTTAAAAGGTCGCTCCAGGTCAGGAAACCGAGACCGCCCAGGATGATCAGCACCATGATCACCACATTCACCGCCAGGCTGGATGAAAAGGAAGTCAGGGAGGAAAACGGTTCCTGTGTTCCCATCAGGTCGAATCCCGCGTTGCAAAATGCCGATACGGAATGAAAGACGGCATAGCCAAGTCCCTTCTGCAGTCCCAACCTTCCCGCGAAGACCGGCAGCAGGCAGAGGGCGCCGATTCCTTCGATACAGAAGGTTGCAATGATCAGAAACTTCATGAATTTCACAACAGAACCGAGCTCCGGTGCGGAGACGGCGTCCTGGACGGCCAGCCGGGGCAGCAGACCGATCTGCGTTCCCGTCAGCGTGAGAACAGCAGCCGCCATTGTGACAACCCCCAGTCCACCGACCTGTATCAGCAGCAGGATGACGATCCTGCCGAATACAGTCCACTTTGTCGCTGTATCAAAGACTACAAGACCCGTCACACATGCTGCGGAGGTGGATGTAAACAGCGCATCCAGAAAAGAGACCTTTTCGCCTCCGACAGATGCCCAGGGCAGGCACAGAAGGACTGCGCCTGTCAGAATCATTAAAACGAAACTCAGGATGATCATCCTAAAAGATGTAAGATGATCTTTGACCATTCTCTGTGCCTTCGCCATGAAGACCACCTCCACTACTGTCTGTATCTGATGCCTGAATCTGATGTTTTTACCTGATGCCTGAATCTGATGCCTGAATCTGATTTCTGTATCAGATGTCTGTATCTGATCCCGCCATGAGGGCGGGAAAGTTAGTTTTTTGATGCTCACATTATCGTCTCATTGTCGTTAAAAAGGGATTAAAGAAAAACGCCTGGCATTAAAATTCCGTTAAAATCCTTTTAATATATATCTGTTATATCTGTTCAGACATGAACCTCCACCCCCATGCGGTGCTGAACCGCGTCCTTTGGAGGTGGTATCAAAGCCCCTTCGGGCTTTAGAAACCCTCCGGTTTTCTGATATCTGAC
>ONXK01000127.1 GCA_900321785.1 uncultured Lachnospiraceae bacterium
GGCAGGCATTGCTGCACCCGCCGCACCCGCAGCAGTCTTTTTTTTCACTGAGTCTGATCATATATTACGCGGTACCTCCCCTTGACATCCCTGTCACTTCTCGAACCTGTTCCGCAGGGGCAGGGATCGGATCATCCTTGAAAAGTCTCCTTCCGGAAAATGCCATCAAAGGAAACACATTGTAGTAGTATTCCATCAAATGATGTTCCAGCATGCATGCCAGGGCAACAATGACCAGCAGGAACAAAAATCCGTACTGTCTGTAGGCAAAGCATCTGAGCTGGGTATAGGTCATGAGAAGCAGGATCATCACAAAGAGCAGCAGACCGCCGATCACAAAAAGACGGATATAGGAACAGTCGATAAAGAAGTACTTGTCCCAGCCGGGGAGATTCTCGGTCCTGCCCCCGAATCCATGCTCTTCGATCTCTCTTCCGAAAAGAGAAATAGGATTGTCCCTGAGCACCTCCTGGCTCATTTCAAGACGGCGTGTCAGGGAATACGGCATGGTCGCATGGAGTTTTCTGTTGGACCTGTCAAATTTCAGAGCTGCCAAAAAGGCCCCGCCGGCACAGATCAGAAAGGAAAAGCTCCCGATCAGGGCCAGAACACGCGCAACGATCGTTTTATGCCACCTGCGGGTCAGTCGATAGAGCACGATCCCGGCCAGGAGCAGAGCACCGCACATGATATCGGACTGGGCCTTGGTCATCGTCATAAGCACGAAAAGCAGCGCCAGCGCGATGTATTCCACAATGTGGAGCGAATCCAGCCGCAGGAATGTATACATGATCATCAAAAACAGGAAGTGTGCCGCGCAGTCCGTGCAGTAAATGATTCCGAAGGAATGCCTGCCGCCCTCGTACACCAGATCCGTGATAACCCCCGTCTGTGATGCCGCAAAGGTAACAGCCATCATAATACTTCCGGCAATCAGAGCGATCGCCGTCAGTACCTTAAAGGAACGTCCTGTCATGCCTACGATCAGGACACACAGAACGAAAAACTCATATTTTCCGGCTCCCAGCTTCCAGTGGCAGAAACCTACTACGATAAGGAGAACCTCAAAGACCGCCTGTGAAACACTGTCCTGCAGAAGAACCGATATAATACCGCAGATCAGAGCACAGATGACCGCCAGATGTAAATAGCCTTCCATCTGCAGCTTAAAGGCATCGCTGAAGTCATTCTTGAACATAGTCGTGTTCATGAATCCCCAGCAGTAGCAGAAGATAAAAGACAGGTAGAACAGAATATCCGTGATTGCAAGGACAACCCCCGTCACGGTTCCCGACAGGATTCCTTCTCTAAGCCATCGCTGAAAAGACTTGATATATGTCATCAGAAACTGCCCTCATATTTTTCGCCCAGATATTTTGCTTTCAGGAAAGAAGCAGCCTTTTTGTACCACATGATCTTTTCTGTATATACTGTCGGCAGTTCGCAGATCCTCTCACGCGGAATTGCGGAGACAGCGATCTGGCGGTCCAGCCAGACATTCAGGATGAGCTCACTGACTCTTCCAAAATACCGCCCCTGGTAGAAGGAGAGCTCTGTATCTCCCATTTTTTTGGACAGTTCAAAGAGGATGCCAAACAGCCATGTACAATACTTGTCAGCCAGATCCTTGCGCATGATCATCATATTGAACATATAGCCGTATCTGTGGCGCATGATCCTGTCAAAAGAGGGAAGATATTCCGGACAACGCTCTGCGATCACTTCTCTGGTGACATCCAGATGTTCCGCGTAATGTGTATGGGCATAGTGTGAGTAGAGTGTCTCGATAAAATACCGCCTCTTTTTTGGCACAAACACCCAATACTTGTTCAGCATCGGTCGAAGCTGCGCGCCCGTCAGAATATTGTCAAACGGATCCCGGCTCACTCTCTTAACACTGAAATGCCTGCGGTAATGTACGAGTCCGATATAATCGGCCTTGAGATTTTTCCATCCCCAGTACAGTCCCGTCAGCTCACAATAACCCGGATTGAGCTCAGAAATATTCTCACCCGTGTTATCCTTTGTCCATCCCAGGTCAAGAGGATTGCCTTCAGAGTCGACCTTTCCTTCTGCACCGACATGCAAAGGAAGATAAATGTCGTCTGACGGCATTCTGTATTTCTTATGTGAAGCAACAAGGATTTTTACGATTGGAGTACCCATTCGCCTTAGCCCTTTCATTCCGGTAAAAGATCCGGCAGTTACTGTCAGCAGCTTCCGCGCATAGCGCCGGCTGCCGCATGAAGGTTTACATTTTGAATCATTCCTGCTTTCATGCCGGTGCACATTTGCGCGTCGGCAATGCAGACCCGCAGATTTCCCAAAGGCTGTTGGCTGTTTCTCAGCCGCGGTCAGGAAAGGCCGGTCAGGAAAGCTTATGAGGTGATTCAAGACTCGCCATCGAGTCTTGTCTGCGCATCCCCCTGACTGAAGTCATGGGTATCGCGCGATGGAGAATAAAACTTATTGAGGTCGGTTTCCTCTTTATCTTCGAGAGCATCTTTCAGGAAGTTCCAGGAATACTTCCGGAGCCTGCTGATCCGGCTGCGGACATCTTCATAATCAATCATGAGGTCTCTGCAGGCGGAAATCTCCTCTTCTCCTGTCAGAAGCCGCTCCGATACACCACACTGTTCAAGAAGCGTATCCAGACGGCTGTTTGTCGACTGCCTGGTCTTCCGGTGGTATCTGCGGAAGGTAAAAAACTTCTTTTCATACTGCATGGAAAAAGCCGTGCAGTGATAGGAATCTGTCAGTACCCACTGCGCATGACGGATGAGATTGAGGAAGGCATCCGGTCCGACAGACCAGGGGGTCTCGTCGGCGTAGGTCTCATCACTGCTCACATACTCATCCACATGAGGAATGGCTGCGATCTTGCAGCGGGTCTCATCTGCAAGACGGACTGCAAAATCCCTGTGTTTGGGATTGTTTCCAAGAAAATAGCAGAAAATGTAATCGCCTTTGATCAGCGGTTCCTCCTGCTGAACGGATTTCCATTCCTCTCCGTCAAACAGCAGTGTCGGGTCAGCCACGATCGGGACGCGGCGTCCTGTAAGTCTGGAAACGATTTTCTGGCCGGTTTTTTCACGCACACTGATGTGTTTGATCCCGGGAAGAAATCTCATCGCTGCCCGCTCACTTGACCGGGGCAGCTGCGCCTGGCCGAAGCTGGTCGCGTAGGAGATGGTATTGATCGATTCCGGCACAAAGCTGAGCGTATAATAATCCGCCGCTATATTGGCAGGAAGCCAGAGCTGATCACTGCCGACCAGTACCGCACTGTATTTGTCGGCACAGGCCTGCGTAAGCTCCGCCCGCGAGCCGTATGCCTCGGACATACGGAAGCACTTGTGCTCAAAATCGGAAAAAGCCTGCAGCCTTTCCTGCATCATCCGGGTGTAAGTTCCCTTTAAAAGCTTCCGGCGCACCCTTGCCATAGCCATGCCGGCTTTGGAAAGCAGGATATCCGAAGTGAGAGAGGCTCCTGCGAAGTAGCGCATTTTTGCCAGACGGATTTCCTTCTTCAGTCCATCAATGCAGATGGTCTCATTATCGTATCCGAGCCTGTCCAGAGCCATCTGTGTCGCCAGAGCCTGCAGCATACTGCCGTAGTTAGGCTGAAAATAGCACGAGACGATTGCTGTCTTTCTGGTATTCATTGTCATATCTGTTCCTGTATATCATTCAATGGCTGCCGGGCCCGCTGAAAGGCCCCGCCTGAACAATGCAAAGGTGTCACGCCCTGTCAGGCTTTTTTCTTTTTCCGCGCGGGCTTTTCCATTTCCGCAAAAGCATCTTCGTAGATCTTGCGGTATCTTTCCGCCATCACACGGGTGTTGTATTTCTCCAGAATGTCCTTCCTTGCCTGTGCGGTAATCTCTCTCGTCTTTGCAGGGTCGTCCAGGACGCCGCGGATGGCTGCGACAAATTCATTGGCGTCTTTACAGACGTAGCCGTTGATTCCGGAGCGGATCACGTCCCTGTTTCCGATCACGTCATTGACCAGGCACATCTTTCCCATATACATGGACTCAAGGAGTGACATGGGAAGTCCTTCCCAGAGAGACGTCAGGACAAAGACATCCGAAGCCATGGACCTGCGAAGCGCTTCTTCACGGCTCATCCAGCCGGTCACCTCGATGTTGGGGGCAGTGAGTTCTCCGCGCAGCTCACCATCTCCGATCCAGACGAAACGGACATCCGGGAGCTGCATGGCAATCTCGTTAAAGAGACTGGGATTCTTCTGGAAGCAGATCCTGCCAAGGGTAAAGACATTGAATTCTCCGCTCTCACAGGGTCCGATCGTATCTATCATCCGCTGGATCTCATCCACATTGATTCCGTTGTTGACAAACATGGCATTTTCGGTCAGCTTCAGGGTCTCCTGATGCTCTCCCTCACTGCAGCTGATCGTCGTACATTTGCGGAAGGCAGAGAGTTTTTCAAGCATCTTATAGGAAAAACGTTTCGGTACGTTATAGTTGGACATCAGGAAGCTGTATCCGTGAGGTGTATAGAACAGGGGAATCTTCCTGCCGTTGAAGGCCCAGCGCCCCAATACACCTGCCTTGGAGGAATGCAGATGGATCAGATCCGGTTTCACCTTGTCAGCAATCTTCCTCAGTTCGCGGAAAGCACCCAGATCATGGCGGGGATCGATCGACCGCTCAAAGTTTCTCACGCGGATCAGATGCACCCTGTCATCAAAATATTTCCTGAAATCATCCGGTGTCTGTGTACGAATACCATAGGCGACATATATATCATAATAGTCGACAAGTTCATTGCACAGACCAACAAGGAAGGTGAAAACACCACCTCCCATTGCCTCCGCAACATATAATAACTTCTTACGATTACTGTTCATCTGATATTCTCCATCCGATGCTTCAGATTCTCTGCTTCCGGCATTTCCTTTTTGGATCATATTTCGAAACTGTCCGATCCGCATAAAAAAACGTGATCCGGGGCCTGCCGTATTTTTGCTCAATACTCATTTTATATGAAGGAGTAATTTTGCGCAACTGTTACTGATTGTCAGCTCTCGGTTACTCAAACTGCCTCGAATTCGACGTGTTTTTATGCCTTTTTTGCATCACTGTTCCGGCGGGGCGCTCCCGCTCCGCGAAAAACGCAGCGGTACTAAGCTTTTTGCTGCGCTGACGCTTGCAAAAAGCAAGGACCGGCGTTTTTCAAGGCCCGCCTCCACAGCAATGCACAAAAAGGCGTCCCTAAAACCAGGTGGGTCTGTACTGTAACTACATATCGTATTCACGCCCAGATGATCTGAGGGAACGCATGATTTACCAGGTCAATAATGCACTGAGGTCACTGTCTCTGTGCA
>ONXK01000130.1 GCA_900321785.1 uncultured Lachnospiraceae bacterium
GCGGTCCTCGACGGCGATATCGACCGTTTCATCAATGCATATCTGCGCATGGGCGCCAATAAGGCAGGCCGCAGCGAGGAGATGTAAAGGAGACAGGGAATCCTCTGTGACGGTGAGCCCTGTATGATTGTAGAAAGCGGTTATTACCTATGCAGATATTACCGGAAACCATGAAACTCTTTGACAGTGACGCATACGCCGTGGACTTTCTGGCAACGGTGCTCTCTGCGGAATTTGTCAGAAAAAAGAAAGATGCCTACTGGCAGGTCGTCCTTGACAGAACTCTCTTTTTTCCGGAAGAGGGGGGACAGACTCCGGACAGGGGCCTTCTGGACGGACATCCTGTAATTGACGTACAGCTGGACGGAAATGTGATCCTGCACAGGGTAAAGGCGGATCCTTCTGCGGAAGGAGAAGCGACAGCTGCCGGCCGGGAGAGACAAAAGGCAGAAACCTCAAAAGAAGGGGAGAGGGACGGTGCGCCCTTTGTGCCCGGACAGACCGTCCGCGGACAGATCGACTTTGCCCACCGCTTCTCCAATATGCAGAACCACTCGGGTGAGCACATCCTGTCCGGACTTGTGCACAACCGCTTCGGATACGACAATGTCGGATTCCATCTGAGCGACAATACAGTGACTCTTGATTTTAACGGACCTCTTTCCGACGCCGATATTGTCTGGCTGGAACAGGCAGCCAACCGCGTTGTCTGGGACAACAGAGAGATCCGCGGCTGGTATCCCGCCCCGGAAGAACTGCAGGCTGTCGAATACCGCAGCAAAAAGGAGATTGACGGGCCTCTCCGTCTGGTGGAGATCGCCGGTGTCGATCTGTGCGCCTGCTGCGCGCCTCATGTCAGAAGGACCGGCGAGATCGGACTGATCAAAATCCTCCGTGTCCTTAGGGAACGAAGCGGGATCCGTCTGACCATCCTGTGCGGCAGCCGGGCACTTGCCTATATGCAGACCCTGCAGAAGGCGGCGGAAGACGTCTCTCACCTCACCAATATGCCCCGTGAGGAAATCGCGGCGGGCACTTCCCGGATCCTTGAAGAAAACGAAAAACTCCGGCAGCGCGAGGCGGCTCTGGAAGCAGCTGTCACACAGTCTCTTGCTTCTGCTGTGCCTGCGGAGCAGGAAAATGTTTTCCTTTTTACAGAGGGAAATACGGGTACAAATGCCGGGATCGGCAATCTTGCCCAGCGAAGACTTGTCAATACTCTGTGCGAAGCGCATAAAGGTTACTGCGGTGTTTTTGCCGGCAGTGACGAGGCCGGATACCGCTACATTATCGGGGCGGCAGGAAACCGGGACGCCCGCGTTCTGAATGCCTGCATCCACAAATACTGCCGTGCTCGCGGAGGCGGAAAGCCTGCTATGGTCCAGGGGTCCTGTCAGGCACCGGAAGCGGAGATCCGCGCGGCAATCGAAAAAGCACTCTACGAGATCTCGGAGAGCTGACTGCCGGACACTGTGTTCCGGGATAGCGAGGACAGCGTGTAAAGGAGGAATCTATATGGCAGGAGTATTGGTTTATGTTATTGTGATTATTTTCATTGTTGTCCGTGTATTGAATCAGAAAAAAAAGCCGGGCGCAGGCAATAGATCAGCTGCTGCGGGAACAAATCCACGGAGAGCCTCCGGCAAAGGGCCTTTGGCACTGGACGGACACCGCGTCTCCAAAGACCAGGATATTTCCTGCCGGCGCTACGGACATAAGCATAAGGAGTTTGACACACCCAGATTTATTCCGCATGAAGATCCCGAGGAGGGGTATGTGGTTCTCAACGGTGTCAGGATGAAACTGACTGAGGCCGACAATTACGAAAACAGAATCTGAGGATTCGCCGGAGAGCGTGATAAGATACAAATATTGATAAAAAAGGCTTTGCCTGACTCTTTTTTCAGAATGAGACAGACAGAGCCTTCTTTTTTTGTTTCCTCATTTTTGTCTCATGATCATAACTGCCCCCAGCCTCCCGCAATCGTTTCCTCTTGGCGCTTTTATCACCATCAGGCTTATATCTATGCTCTCATTTTCCGATCAGGACCGCGGTCTCGCGGGGACCCAGGGTAAACTGCGCGGGGACTAAGAGCTGTGTTTCCTGTCCGGCAGGGCAGCAGATGCCCCTGGAGGCGCAGGCCAGGTGCCACTGAAGACCCGCCGGAAGTTCCGGCAGGGTAAAGGTCTGTTCTTCCCAGTGGGCGTTGACCAGAATATACAGAAAAGCGTCTTTTTCTGTTTTATACTTCACATGGTCCTCGACATAGAGAACGGCAAAGGTGAGGGCGGGGGCGTTCCTGTCGAGTTCCCAGGGCGCAGTGGAATGAAAGGAAAGTTCCGGATAGCCGGTGCCGTTTTCTTCACTGTCAAAATGCGGTGCCCGCAGCACGGGATGGGCGGCGCGCAGGGCGATGAGGGTCTTTACGTAGGTGAAGAGGTCTTTATTTGTGTCAAGGCAGTTCCAGTCCAGCCAGGAGATCTTGTTATCCTGACAGTAGGTGTTATTGTTCCCGTATTGAGTGTTGGCAAATTCATCACCGGACAGGAGCATGGGAACACCGCGGCTTGTGAGTAACAGAGTCTGGAAATTGCGGATCTGCCGCATGCGGAGCGCGAGGATTTCGGGGATATCGGTGTCACCCTCGGCGCCGCAGTTCCAGCTGTCATTGCAGTCTGCACCGTCCCGGTTGTCCTCGCCGTTCGCCTCGTTGTGCTTTTCGTTATAGGAGACCAGGTCGTACATGGTGAACCCGTCGTGGCAGGTGATGAAATTGATGGAGGCGGCGGGACCGCGACTGTTGTAGAGATCTTCGGATCCGGCTATGCGGCTGTAGAGCTCGGGCGCGCAGCCGGCATCGCCTTTGACAAACCTGCGCAGGCAGTCCCGGTACTTTCCATTCCATTCCGACCAGCGGCGCCAGGAAGGGAAATTTCCGACCTGATAGAGGCCGCCGGCGTCCCAGGCTTCCGCGATCAGCCTGGTGCTGCCCAGCACCGCGTCGTGGGCAAGAGTGTCGATGAGAGGCGGATAGACCATGGGATTTCCTTTTTTATCCCGCGTCAGGATGGAGGCGAGATCGAAGCGGAAGCCGTCGATATGATAAGCGGCTACCCAGTAGCGCAGGCAGTCCAGAATGTGATTGCGGACGACAGCTTTGTTGCAGTTCATCGTATTTCCGCAGCCGCTGAAGTTGACGTACTCTCCATCAGGTGTCAGAAGGTAATAGGTCCTGTTGTCAATCCCTTTATAGGATATGACCGGTCCGTTCTCATTGCCCTCCGCTGTATGGTTGAAAACAACATCGAGAATGACGGCGATGCCGTTTTGGTGGAGCTTTTTGATGAGGTTTTTGAATTCATCGGCTTCCATGCCCAGAGGACCCGAAGCGGCGTAGCCCGCCTTGGGCGCAAAAAAGCACAGCGTTGAGTAGCCCCAGTAATTGAGGCGGCTGTCGCCGCTGTTTTCCTGACAATATTCAAATTCATCAAAGGCGAAAACGGGCATGAGCTCGACACAATTGATCCCCAGGGATTTGAGATAGGGGATTTTTTCCACAATGCCGGCGTAGGTTCCGGGATATTTGATCTTGCTGGAGGGATCCCTGGTAAAACCTCTCACATGCATCTCATAGATGATCAGATCCTCCATGGGGAGTTCCAGAGGCTTGTCGCCCTCCCAGTCATAATCCTCAAGGATGATCTGTCCGCGGTGGACGAAAGCAGAAGACGGTTTTCTGCGCTTTCCCCAGATGCTTCGTCCGGAGACAGATTTCGCATAGGGATCCAGGACCACCTTGTTT
The DNA here is from genome assembly GCA_900321785.1 of uncultured Lachnospiraceae bacterium. GTDB lineage: Bacteria > Bacillota > Clostridia > Lachnospirales > Lachnospiraceae > CAG-791. The sequence continues at coordinate 3,804 of ONXK01000130.1, forward strand.
TTGTCAAAGCGCAGTCCTTTGCGCGGGTCGTAGACGCCGTCGAAGCGGTAACCGTATTCGGTTGTCTCGATTGTAATGCCGAACACCATCATGGTATAGACATTGCCGATCCGGAACTCTTGCGGAAAGGGAATCTCCGCAAAGGGTTCCTCTTCACCGTGCCGGTAGAGTACCAGAGTACAGGAGACTGCCTCCTTGGAAAAAATGCTGAAATTGACGCCGTTGTCCTCGACGAGTGTGGCGCCGAACGGCAGTACACGGCCGACCCGGTACTGAAGCCCCTTGTATTCATTAGTGGGAAATGTGTCGATCAGTTTCATTTTTTCCCTCCGGTGCCGAAGCGTGTCAGTGGGCAGATCATTCTTTTGAAGAATCCGCGGTCAGGTCCTGAAGCAGCACAAGCCGCTGTTTAATAGTATTTTACCGTATTTTCGGCCAATCTTCAGCACCGGATTGAGGGAGTGGGGGGCATCGTTATAAGTCACACCCGCACCAAACACTCAGCTGTTTGGTGCGGGGTCTGCAGCCCTGACTGGGCTCAAGGGCGTTTTCCATTGGCCGGAGGTCGATTTGGAATGGAAAACGCACCGTTACTGATCTGGTCACGGTGTGACCAGATAACGTGTCACCGGAACGGCTGTAAGGGTTCAAAGTCGGATATGTAACATACGTGTAACATACAGACGTTTAATCTTGCTTAAACAGCATATTCTAAGATAAGATAACATCAAAAGGTTTTAAGACCCTACTGTTGTATGAAAGATAGGATGTTGAAAAATGATCAGGCCAATAGTAAAAGATGTATTATTCCTGGGGCAGAAATCCGAACCTGCCACCAAACAGGACCTGCCTGTCGGGCAGGATCTCATGGATACTCTGCGGGCAAATCAGGACCGCTGTGTCGGCATGGCGGCCAACATGATCGGTGTCAGGAAAAAGGTCATTATCGTGAACATGGGAATCATGAATGTCGTCATGTATAATCCGGTCATTGTCAAGAAGGATACGCCCTTTGAGACGGAGGAGGGATGCCTGTCCCTGACCGGCGTCCGCAGGACGACGCGGTATCAGAATATCGAGGTGGAATACCTGGATGGCAGTTGGAAAAAGCAACGTCGGAAATACTCCGGCTGGACTGCCCAGATCATTCAGCACGAGTGTGACCACCTTGAGGGAATCATCATATGAGCGCGCCTGAATCCTGGAAAGCTGCCTACCGTGACTTGATCGAGACTATTGTCCGTATGGGGTATCCGGAGGAACTGGGCAAAGCGGTCGCCAAAAATCTGGGTTCTGAAAAGACCATGCGCCGCATGACAGCCTATCTGCATTCCGCAAGACCCCGGTCTGCCGAGGAGATCGTCGATGAGATGCTGGCAATCATGAGCGACCGGGAGCGATGGATCCGGAAGAAAGAAGCGGAAAAAGCCAACGCCAGGTATAACGAACTGCTGTATTACGGGCTTGG
>ONXK01000248.1 GCA_900321785.1 uncultured Lachnospiraceae bacterium
CGCTCCTCGATCATGACCTACTTTAACGATGAACAGAATGCCCGCATCAACCAGATGTGGATCAATGTGCGCTGCTTTGATATCCGGAAAACGCCCTGGTGGGGATGGATCCTGGTTGTCGGCGCCCTGATCGTCATAGTCGGATTCTTTGTGAGAAGGCAGATACGAAATAAGGCAATATTAAAGGCAAAATAAGGTACAGACTGTCGATAACCGGATTCCGGCCGCAGCCGTCAGGGCTGCAGATCGGGATCCGGTTTTCTTTTTGCAAACCTGTCTTTAGGGGCTGCTGATGTTTGCAGGGATGCCAAATCTGCTTTTTTGGGGGAAATGTATCAAAAAAAAAACATATAATTTGCTTGCTGAGAAGCTGTATTTGTGATTTTTTGTCCTGATTTTGGCTGACAAAAAAGCATTGTTGATGTTATTATGCACATGTCACAGGGAAAAAGATTATAATTGCCGGTACCATGGGTACAAAAGTTTGTTCCGGCTCTCAGGGGCGCTCCGGCATTGGAGGAAATGATTTATGGGCGGTTTTTTCGGAGTTGCATCGAAACAAGACTGTGTGTTTGACCTGTTCTACGGAACAGATTATCACTCACACCTTGGAACGCGCCGTGCAGGTCTTGCGGTTCATGACAGGGTCAAGGGATTTGACCGTGCAATCCACAACATTGAAAGTTCAAATTTCAGACCAAAATTTGACAAGGACATTCTGAAAATGGAGGGGCAGCTGGGAATCGGCTGTATCTCCGACTACGAGCCTCAGCCGCTGATCGTGCGCTCCCATCTGGGAACCTATGCGATCACAACGGTCGGCAAGATCAATAATGCCGAGGAACTCATGTGGAAGCTCTTTTCCGGAGCCCACTCTCACTTCCTGGAGATGAGCGGCGGGGATATCAATCCGACAGAGCTGACGGCAGCACTCATCAACCAGCGCGACAGCTTCGAAGAAGGCATCCGTTATGCCCAGGAGCTGATCCGCGGTTCCATGACCCTGATGGTCATGACAAAGGACGGCATCTACGCCGCCCGTGACAGACTGGGCAGGACGCCGGTGGAGATCGGCTGCAAGGAAGACAGCAGATGTATCTGCTTTGAGAGCTTTTCCTACCTGAATCTGGGATATCACTTTGAGAAGGAACTGGGACCCGGCGAGATCTGTTTTGTGACCCCGGAAGGTGTCGAGACAGTCATGAAGCCCTTCGACAAAATGAGGATCTGCACATTCCTGTGGATCTACTACGGTTTCCCGGCATCTACATATGAAGGGATGAACGTGGAATATGCCCGCTATGAGTGCGGAAAGCATCTGGCAATGCGCGATATGAAACGCGGTCTGAAGAAGCCCGATATTGTTGCGGGTGTTCCCGATTCGGGTGTTGCCCACGCGGTCGGCTACTCCAATCAGTCCGGCGTGCCCTATTCACGTCCATTCGTAAAATACACACCGACCTGGCCCCGGTCCTTTATGCCGACCATTCAGAGCCGCAGAAATCTGATCGCGAAGATGAAACTCGTGCCGATCCATGAACTGATCGACAACAAGAGCATGCTTCTCATTGATGATTCCATCGTCCGCGGCACCCAGCTGCGGGAAACGACCGAGTATCTGTACAAGAGCGGTGCCAAGGAAGTCCACGTACGTCCTGCATGTCCGCCTCTGGTGTTCGGCTGTAAATACCTCAACTTCTCCCGCTCCAATTCTGAAGGGGAGCTGATCACCCGCAGAATGATCGAGAAACTCGAGGGTTCCATGGATCCCGAGCCTCATATCATGAATAAATACATGGATCCGGATTCAGAGGAATACGCAGCCATGCTGGAAGAAATCAGGAAGGAACTGAACTTCTCCTCCCTGCACTACCACAGACTGGATGACATGATCGAAGCCATCGGCATTGAGCCCTGTAATCTCTGCACTTACTGCTGGAACGGAATCGAGTGACCGCAGGAACCGGAGCCGGATGCAAGACTCGCTCGCAAGTCTTGTGCGATGAAGAATAAACATTACGCTATATCAAATGCACTGCACCCGTACCAGGCAGCCAGGCGCCCGGTGCGGGTGTGACCTTGTAATAAAAAGATTCACAGTCTCTGTGGCTGTGAATCTTTTAAATATCGGCAAAAGGTGGTACGATATATGTTGATTGTGCTGTCAGGGCGGACTTGTCCCGGCTAATTACGTATTTATTCAGAGAGAGAGTACAGGTACATGAAAATTGCAATTATATTGTTTGTACTGATGTATGTACTGATCATTTTCCTGCCAAAGTATCGTATGGCGGCGGCACTGGGGACAGCAGTACTGTTCATGATACTGGGGATTCTGCCGGTGTCTGCAGCCCCGGGGGCAGTCAACTGGAACGCGCTCATGATGATGAGCGGCACAATGGTCATCGTGGACTATTTCATCGGGAGCGGGATGCCGGCAAAAATAGCGGATGTACTGCTGGAAAAATCCGGGAATGTCCGGACTGTGACAATTTATATGTCGCTGTTTGCCGGACTGATCTCCGCCTTCATTGATAATGTCGCTACCGTACTGATCGT
>ONXK01000131.1 GCA_900321785.1 uncultured Lachnospiraceae bacterium
CAGAGGGATGTTCCCGCAAATATACCGCTCACTTCCTTCTCAATTCTGATGGCCCGTTACAAGGGATTTCTGGAGACAGCCGTCCTTGGCGCTGCCCACATTGACCGCCTTCAGGACGGCGACAAGGTTCTGGTCGCGGAAGGATGCACCCACCACAGACAGTGCGACGACATCGGAACCGTAAAGATTCCCCGCTGGCTCAGGTCCCGTACCGGCAAAGATATCACGATCGAGACCTCTTCGGGAACGGGATATCCCGAGGACCTGACTCCCTATGCCCTGGTCATTCACTGCGGCGGATGCATGCTAAATGCCAGAGAGATGCAGAGCCGGATCGCGCGCGCTTCAGCCCAGGGAGTCCCGGTGACCAATTACGGAACCGCAATTGCCTACATGAACGGCATTCTGCGCCGCAGTATCGCCATTTTCCCGGATCTTTTGAAAAAAATGGATGAAGGAGAGTGACTGTGTGCTGACCGGCGGCAGAAATCCTGCAATTCCGGCAATGGCTTCTCCTGCCGTAAACAAAGGTTTCTCCTGCTGTATACAATGGCTTATCGTGCCGTAAACAATGTTTTCTCTTGCTGTAAACAAAGGGTTTCTCCTGCCGTAAACAATGACTTATCTGGCCGTAAATACTACATGGGGTTCCCCGCGGTTTCCTGACGCGTATTCGACTTCCACTGTCGCAGCCTGATCGGGAACTTCAAAGGTGACGGTTCCCCGTGCTTTGCGTCCGCCGGGAATAGTCTCGGAAATATAATCGTCGCGAAAGAGATTCCTGCTGCAGCTGATGCCGTCCGCATAGCAGCTGAAATCGTGGATGCTGACCTGCCGTTCTTCCTTTTCAAGGTTTTCAAATTCAAAGGTGAGGGTCCAGAAGCTGCAGCCCTCTGCGGGACGTATGAATTCATTGTCGCTGTCGTCCTTTTCACAGGACAGATACTTGATCCGCTGCCGGTCGGAAGATACAAAATCACCGACTTTACAGGCACCCGCTGTGCGCGCCGTGTCCGGGGGAATCTCTATGCCGGCATCTTTTTCGCCTTCATAGAGAAAGCGGACTTTGTCCTTTGCCAGGTGGTCCGGTCTGTATTCGATCTCGATTTCCTTTGCCTCTTCCGGAACAGTGAAATACAGATTTCCAATGGAAGTCCGGTCCCGTGACAGACTTGGAGCCGGCTCTTTTTCCCCGCCGAAATAGGCCGGGACTGAGTATCCGTCAGCAAAACACTGAAATGAGAGAAGAGAGATTGAACAGTCGGAGTCCGGATCGGTGTTCTGAAAGGCGAACCGGACAAAAATGTACTTACAGCCCGCCTCGGGTTTTCTGAATTCACTTTCTTCCTCATATTCTCCGCTGGCCATATAGAGGATCCTGAGACTTCCATCCTGCAGGACATCGCCCACATGGAGAGGCTCCCTGAGAGAAGGCACAGCTTCCCCCGGCCCTGCAGCAGCTTTTTCCGAATCGTCTTTTCCTGCCTTTTCTAAATGGGCATTATCTTTTCCTGCCTTTTCTTTCCGGGCATTATCGCTTTTTGTATTTTCTGTCACAGCAGTTTTCCCTTCCGGAGAGTTTTCGGCAGCGGATCCATTTTTCTGATCTGTTGCAGAGGCCGCAGTTACACCGGACTGTGATGCAGTCTGTTCCGTTCCCGGATCTTTTCCCTGTATGCCGCATCCTGCCGGCAATACAGCGGCTGTCAGCAGCAGAACTGTCATGACGATCCATAGTTTCACTCTGGAATTTCCTTTTATGCTGTTCTTTATGACGTTTTTGAAAGACATTCTCCATCCTTTCGAATTCTTGTGGCTTTTGTCGGTAGGCAATGAGCTGTGCCGGTGAGTTCATAAATCAGAATACAGTTTAGTAAAGTGAATACATGATAACACATGCAATCCGAAATGTCGAATAATTTTTGAAAATATTTTACGGGTGATTTTTAAATGATTTAACGGTGATGAAAAGGGGTTTATTATCTGTTAGAATATTGATAGTTGCATTTATGTATGATTCTACGAGAGAGTAATGATTCGGATAATCATGATCCTCATGTTCAGATTGCAGGTGAAAAAAGAATCATATGAGTAATAACCGGGGTGAACGCATGAAAAAGATGCTTACTTTCTTCATACTGTGGATGCTTGTCCTGGCCGGGATTCTGTCTATGGCCGGCTGCAGCATGCGTTTTCGGAAAGTAAGAATCGGGACAGCCGGCATCGGCGGTAACTATTACAGTTTCGGCAAAACCTTTTCTGAGTTTTTGATGGGAGATATTTCTACGGTCGATGTGAAGGTCATTTCTACAGCCGGCTCAGCGGAAAATCTGAAAATGATTACCGGGCAGAAGCCGCAGATCGATCTTGCCATCATCCAGGCAGATATTCTGAATGAGATGGAAGAGGAAAAAGACCCCGCAATCGGGGCTGTGGCAGGCATGTATGCGGAAGCCCTGCAGATTGCTGTGCGTCAGGACAGCGGCATAAAGTCTGTCGAAGACCTCAGGGGAAAGACCATCAGTCTGGGGGAAACAAACTCCGGTACGGAGCGGAATGCACAGGTTGTGCTGGAAGCATACGGCCTGAATGACGGCGCTTATGAAGCCTGCCACCTCAAATATACAGATGCTTCCAGAGCGCTTGAGGACGGGACCATCGATGCCTTTTTCTGCACCATGGGCATACCGACCTCATCCATACGGACGCTGTCAGGTAGGATTCCCATCCGCCTTCTGGAAGTGGATGCAGACCTGGCAGAGGATATCATGAGGGAACATCCTTTTTATGTTTCTTTCACGATCCCCGCCGGGACCTATACCGGACAGAAAAAAGAGGTGCGGACCATCGGCGTTAAATCTGTTCTTGTCGCACACAATTCCCTTGGCAGAGACATGGTCAACAAGATTACAAACAGCCTGTTTGCCCATGCGGGTGAACTCAAGTATGCCGTATGGGTGGATTATGAGCCTGATCCCCGGGAAGCAGTGACGGATCTTCCGATACCGCTGCATGACGGTGCCAGGAGCTGGTACGAAGAAAACGGGATCGCGCTTCCGCAGTGAATATCAATAAAGTAATATACGGTCTGCAATGAGGCAGAGGGCAGGCACAATTCAGGAAGAGGGCAGGCACAATTCAGGCAGAGGGCAGGCAAAATTCAGGCACAGGCAGGCATATTAATAGATTGCAAAATAATACATGCCGGTTATAATGTGGATTGCGAAATAACACAAAACAGGTATACTGTGGATTGCGAAATAACACAAAACAGGTATACTGTGGATTGCGAAATAACTCAAAACAGGTATACTGTGGATTGCTATGAATCGCAGACCCGTCATAAATGCAGATGTCGAGTAAACAGGAACTACAAGAAAATGAAATATAAAACAGATGAGACAATATTTCACCGGGTACAGGTGCCGCTTGCGGGCGGCACTTCTTTTCCGCTCCTGACCTTTGCGGCATGGGAGGAGCTTCCGGGCATCCGCCACTGTTTTTCCACAAGGGAGGGCGGTGTCTCGGAGGGATGGCTTTCCAGCCTTAATCTCCGGCGCGGTCTCTATGACCCGGACGAAAACGTAAATGAAAACTTTCGGCGTATCGCCGGTTTTTTTGGTGTTGGACCGGACCGCATCGTCTGTGCACAGCAGACCCACACCTCCAATGTGAGGATCGTGACGTCTGCGGACGCAGGCAAGGGTGTTACCAGAGAAAGAGACTACACGGATATCGACGGACTGATCACCGACATTCCGGGAATCGTGCTCTATACCTCCCATGCGGACTGTGTGCCCATCTATTTTTATGATCCCGTGCGGAGAGTGATCGCACTGGCCCACAGTGGCTGGAAGGGCACAGCTGCCAGGATCGGCGAAGTGACGATCCGGAAAATGCAGGAGATCTACGGCTGCAGACCGGAAGATATCTATGCCGCTGTCGGCCCTTCGATCTGCGCGGACTGTTATGAAGTCTCCGAGGATGTCGCGGATGCCATGCGGACCTGCTTTTCCGAAGACGGACATGAGACCATCCCGAGGATCCTTGCAAAAGGAAAAAGATCCGGCCATTATCAGCTGGATCTTTGGAGAGCATGTGCCAGGATCCTTCTGGAATCCGGCATTATCCCCGAACATCTGACCATATCAAATGTGTGCACCTGTGAAAACAGCGATGAACTCTTTTCACATCGGGCCACCGGTGGAAAGCGCGGCAATCAGGGCGCTTTCCTCATGCTGACATGAGGCACACAGTGTGTTGATTTCCTGAATATTCATGCTGCCCTGAATGTGTCAGGATCATTCCAGAATGGTCCTGATCCTGACATGAGGCACACAACGTATTCATTTCCTGAAGGTTTTTTTGCAGGAGGTCATTAACAGAAGGATGCGTAAAAATAATAAAAGTCGAAATGTTGATATGCTGAACGGCCCTCTTGCGGGGCCGATCATTATGTTTGCCCTGCCGCTTGCGTTCTCGAGTATGCTGCAGCAGCTCTTTAACGCGGCGGATACGGCAGTCGTCGGGCGGTTTGCCTCAAGCCAGGCCATGGCTGCGGTCGGAAGCAACTCCTCCGTCATCAACCTGGTGGTGGCACTCTTTGTCGGTCTGTCTGTAGGAACCAACGTTGTGATCGCCGGCCTGATCGGACGGGGCCGCAGGGAGGAAATCCCCAGTGCGCTGCACACTGCCGTCCTGGTGGCCATGATAAGCGGTGTCCTGCTCCTCTTTGTCGGCATAGGAATCGCAAGACCCATGCTGACTTTGATGAACACACCTGAAGACGTGCTGGATCTCGCGGTCCTCTATCTGCGGATCTATTTTCTGGGCATGCCATTTATCATGCTGTACAACTTCGGCTCTGCCATCCTGCGCAGTAAAGGAGACAGTACCCGTCCCGTCTATGCCCTGCTCTGCGGCGGAATTCTGAATGTCCTGCTGAACCTTCTGCTGGTCATCGTGTTCCACCTGCATGTCATCGGCGTCGCTGCTGCTACGGTGACCTCCAACCTGGTCAGTTCCTTTCTGGTGCTCTGGTTTCTGATGCATGAGGAGGACGAATTCCGGCTGGAATGGAAAAAACTCCACATCAACCCCGGTTATCTTGGTCTCATGGTGAGAATCGGGCTTCCGGCCGGCCTGCAGGGCGTTGTTTTCTCCCTGTCCAACACAGTCATCCAGTCCGGTGTGAACAGCTTCGGATCGGCGGCTTCCGCGGGATCGGCGGCGGCCCTCAATTTTGAGATCATCGCCTTCTATAT
>ONXK01000245.1 GCA_900321785.1 uncultured Lachnospiraceae bacterium
CTGACACCAATGGAAAAAGCACCCGCAAAGGGGTGTCGCCTGTCAAGGCGTTGTCCTCTCTACGGGTACCAGTTTATAATCTGATAAAGTTGGTTGATATTCTTGTCTCTTCCTGACCGGGAAGCGGTATACCCACAGATGCTCCTGCCTCCTTCAGTTTCAGAAGCCAGGCCATGTTTCGCCCGAGATACCGCATAGTCTGCAGACCCTCCGCGTCCTGTCTGACTTCTTCCGACGTGTTCCCATGTACCATATTCCAGTAACGGGAAGTGGCGATCGGCATCTGCTGATGCAGAAAATACTTATTAATCTGATCCAGTGCAGAGGTTGTCCCAGAACGTCTGGCCGATACGACCGCCGCAGCAGGCTTGAAGCGGAAGGGATGCGGATCCTGCGCAGACGCGGAGAAAAATACCCGGTCCATGAAGCACATCAGGCTCCCGTTCATGCCGGAGTAGTATACCGGTGATCCGAAGATGAACCCGTCATACCCAGCCGCAAGCGCTGTAAACTCATTGACCTTATCCTCAAAAACACATTTCTGTTTCTTTGCACACTGGAAACATCCGATGCAGCCGCCGATCGGTTTATTGCCAATCCAGTAAATATCGGTTTTAATCCCTTCATTGTGAAGTGCTTCAGCGACTTCAGAGAGTGCCGTATAGGTGCATCCCTTCTGATGGGGACTCCCGTTGACCAGCAGTACTTTCATGACTTTACCCTGCCTTTCCAAACATGATCATGTATCAGACTTATGGACCTTATGCCGTGATCACGGCTGCAGGGGGCCGTAATAGTAGCTCGCTGTTGCCCCGCCGTCCGCAAGGAAAGTAGAACCGGTGATGAAGGCACCGGCGTCGCTCATCAGAAGCTCTGCGATATTTGCCATCTCGTCTGCTGTTCCGGGTCGTCCTGCCGGACACTTGGCGAACATGTTCTTGTAGAAATCGCCTCTCGGGCCGTTAAACTCATCCACTGCAAGCGGCGTCACGATAATGCCGGGAGCGATGTCATTCAGTCTCGCGCCGCGCTCGCCCCAGCGGATGCACTCGTACATGACACGCTTTTCGTTGCAGCGTTTGGCAAGCTGGTAGGCATGGAGGGTATCCCGGATATTCTCCGGCTGCAGGAGAGGCAGGCCCAGCAGTTCCTCTGTAGGGGTCATGGCAAGCTGCCGGTCCTCCTCCGGAGTGAGCTGCGGCATCCGCCATCCGGACTGGCTGGAAATGGTCACACCGGCACCGCCTTCGGCAATCACCTTTCCCACCTCTTCCAGCAGGACTGCTGTGCCATAAAGGTCTACCTTCAGGATTGCCTCGACAGGAGCCTGGGACGGTGACACTCCAGCAGCATTGATGAGGTATTTGATCTCACCATATTCCTGTGCTTTCGCAATGACAGCCAGGATATCTTCTCTGGAGGAGAGATCCATCTCAAAGGGAACCACGTCATAGCCGGCGCTATTCATGATCTCAGCGATTGCCTCCGCATTCTTCATGCACTTGTCGCCGAGGATGATCTTCTTTCCGAATCCGGTCCTGCGGGCCAGGGCCATGCCGATCTGCCCCGCGCCGGTTACGATCATAACGTCTTTCTTCATTGTCTGCCCTCGTTTCTTCAATATGTACTTGCGACGCTCCGGATGATCTTCCAGACGCCGTCTGTTTTCTTCAGGCTGCATTTCTGCTGCAGGTGCCAGTTGGATCTGCCCCCGCCGAACACGGCCGCAGCCACATAGGACTGCCCGGTCAGGACCGCCGTGTCCCCGCTGATTTCCACAGGCATGTTTTCATGCTCCGCAGAGAAGTAATTCAGCGTCCCGTTCAGGACTGCTTTGATGAAAGCCTGTTTCGGCTGCCACATACCTGTCATGTGTACCAGGACAAAGCTGTCGTCCAGGACTTCATTCAGAACCTTTTCATCCTTGGAAATCATGCCTTCATACATACATATGTACGCCTGCCTGATTTCTTCTGTACCTGCATTTGCCGGCATATCAGTTCCTCCCTGTTTTCTAGCCGTAAACCGGCATCTGTAACCGGTCAAGGAGTTCATCAATCCTGCGGATCTGCTCAGATCAGTCCATTTGCGGAAAACCAGCGCTGAACACTTCCCTTTGAATTCGCGGCCTGGCTTCCGGTGATGGAAAGACCTTTCTTCAGAACTGCGCCCTTCGCGTACTTTTTGATATCGCGCTCGCTGGATCCCAGACCGCTTCCTTCGTTGGTGCAAAGAGGCAGGATCGTCTTTCCGGTGAAATCAAACGCCTCCAGGAAGGTAAACACTGCCATGGGCATCGTGCCCCAGTAGTTGGGGTATGCAAGGACAATGGTGTCATATTCATCGATGCTCTCCGGCATGCTGACAAGCTCCGGACGAGCGCCTGCTGCCTTGTCTTTCTTAGCCTGGTCGATGCAGGTCATGTAGACCGGTGAGTAAGGATCCTTCATCTCGATCTTGAAGCTGTCTGCCTCGATCAGCTCCTTCATGAGCCCCACAACGATCTCAGTATTGCCGACCTTCACATAACGCATTGCGCCGCCAAAATAGTTCTCATCCGCTCTGGAAAAAAATGCGATCAGTGTCTTTGCCATGTCTGTATCCTCCTTAATAAGCATGTCCTT
>ONXK01000132.1 GCA_900321785.1 uncultured Lachnospiraceae bacterium
CGCTTCTCCGCAGATACAGGAGGCTGTCGATTCCGACAGGCAATTCGGCCGCGCTCAGGCAGGTAAAAACGAAAAGGCGCCGGCAGGAAGAAAAACCAGAGCAGAAAAAAAGCCTTCAGACCCCCGCGGAAAGGCTTCCTCCCGGAAAGGCAGCCGGATTGGATTAAAGCCGGTCCTCTTATGCATATTGGCGGCTGTCTGCCTGTTTGCCTTTGTATTCCTCCGTTCAAATGGTACCGGCGGCGGAGAAGCCAGTGACTGGCTTGACGGCAAGCAAAGAGTAAGCTTCAGATCCAACGACGAAAGTCTGACCATCAAAAAGTCCATGCTCAATGAGATCAACCGGAATTCGAAAGTTGCCTCACTGTATTTTTACAATTGTGTCATCAGTGATGATGTTATAGCGAGGCTTGCTTCTATGAAGCGGATCAGCGATGTTACATTCTCTGATTGTACAGGTTTTTCTACCCTGTCGCCCTTATCGAAGATGACACCTTTGCGCAGTTTAACACTCGACGGGCCGATCGTCGACGCACCGGTCATCGACGGATCTGCACTGTTTCCGACGGATATGCCCCAGCTGACAAAGTTTGATCTGGAAAGCTATTCCCTAAAAAACGGTTTTGATTTTCTGGAACATTTCACCGGATTAGAGGAACTTCAGATTTTCTCAGTGGATCTGGGCGGGGAATCCTGCCGTCTCCCGGAAAACCCGGCGCTTCAAACAGCCTCGATCACATACACTGATCTGTCCGGCGTAGACCTCTCTGCACTCGGCAATGAACCGAATCTTGCATTCCTGCGGCTGAATGACGATCAATTGACAAGTCTGTCATTTTTGAGGACAGCATCCGCTTTGGAAAATGTAAGCGCCATAAATAACCGGCTGACAAGCCTGGATGGACTGCAGGATAAGGATTCTCTTTCCAATCTGTATGTTGAAAACAATCAGATCAAAGACATCTCCGCTTTAAAGACCTGTAAGAGCTTACAGGACTTTTCAGCTTCCAATAATCAGATTGGGGATATCTCCCCTCTGGAAGGATGCAGCGAACTCTACAATCTTCAGCTGGGTAATAACCAGATATCAGACATCTCTCCCCTGGAAGGATGCACGAAGCTTCAAGCACTTAATTTAAATAAAAATCAGATCCAGGATGCCGGCCCTCTTTCCAATTGTACTGAACTGATCTCCCTGAATCTGAACCGCAACAGGATCTCTGACCTTTCCTGTCTGTCGGGATGTACAAAAATCAGAGATCTCGACTTCAGGAGAAATGCTGTCAGTGACCTGGGGTTCTGTGAAAATATGCTTAATCTGACATTGCTGCGGGCTTCCGAAAATCAGATCAGCAGCCTTGACGGTCTAGATAATGTTACCCAGCTCGCAGAAGTCCGGCTGGATAAAAATCAGATTTCCGATATCTCTATGCTTTCCAAAAACGCAGAGCATCTGGAGACAGCGGTACTGGATGACAATCAGATTTCTGACTTAAGTCCTTTGAAGCCATGTACAAGTCTGAAAGGACTGTCTGTCAATAATAATCAATTGACGACACTGACCGGATTGGAGGATTGCACGAAACTCAGTTTTCTCTCCGCTTCCGGCAACAAGATCAGCAATATTACACCATTAAGATCCTGCACAGAGTTGTATACGTTGGATCTGGGCGAAAACGAAATCACTAATATTGTGGAACTCTCTGCATGCACTTCATCCAAGATGGCAGTTTTGCTCCAGAATAATCACATAAGGGACATCTCACCTCTCTACGGGATGAAGGATTACGTCTATCTGTCACTTTATAATAATGAAATCACAAATATTGACGGTATGCCGGCCATGACCAGTACAGGGAACAGCAGCATCCTCTATCTGGACTGGTGGGACGGGCTGAATCCGGAAACCCTGTCACAGACTTCCTATTATGAACCGCGTCTGGTAGATACACCGCCGGACCAACAGGTTAACTTGCAGAACGCATTTCAGGAGATACGTTTCACTGCGGGTCAATACCCGGGAGAAATACAGTTTCTGACAAAAGAAGCAGCGGATGAACAGATCGCAAAAGACCGGCAAGACGTGAGACTGAACGCAGGAATTGATCTCAAACCTGAAGAGGCGGAATAAATCTGTCAATGATTCCAAACCAGAAGTGACGGAAGTAAGACTATCATTGATTCCAAACCAGAAGAGACGGAAATAAAACTATCATTGATTCCAAACCAGAAGAGGCGGAATAATACAATGTTTGAAGAAACCATCTTATATCAGCACAAGGCCAGTTTTCCCCATCTGACTGTGATCAGCGGGCATGACCTGCATTCCTTTCAACTGAACGGCGAGCAGACTTTCGGCCGGATCTCACGCAGAGGGACTCCGGATCTTTGGGTTCACTCGGGTGTCGTTTCCAGAAACCATGGTGTTTTTGTCACCAATGACGCGGGCTGCCGCTATACAGACACAGGAAGCATGAACGGAACACTCTGCTGCGGCTCGATGCTCACCGCCGGGGAAGGGAAAGTGCTTTCAGACGGTGATATCCTGCGGATCCACGGAAAACAGGATCTGGATTCCGATATGGATGTTGTGATGATCTATTCAACAGCACCTGAGGAAAACAGGATCTGGAGACGCATTCCGCTCGCAGATGCCGCGGAAGTTGTCATCGGCAGAAATGAAAATCTTCGTCTTCGGGAAGGCAGTGTCTCCAGGCGGCACGCTTCGCTCTTTCGTGCCAAAAGAGGCTGGGCACTTTTGGACCACGGGAGCCTTAACGGCGTCTATCTGAACGGAGCCCGCATTGAAGAACCGGTATATCTGCAAAAAAATGATGTGATCAGAATTGCAGATTATTACTTTGTGTTCCTGGAAAGTGAACTGCTCTGCTATATGGATGCAGAAAACCCTGTACAGCCCAAGGCCGCTCCCGCTCCTGCTGTTCCTGAGGACAGACCCATCAATGAGAAAGGGCTCTCTGTCTGGATTGAGGAGCGCAATGTCTGGCAGCGCGCAAAAAAGAAAACTCTCCTGCGGGACATCCGGCTCAATATTTCATCCGGGAGCATGGTACTGATTCTCGGCGGATCCGGTGCCGGAAAGACCACCTTCATGAACGCGGTCATGGGTTATGAACCTGCCGAAGGCCAAATCCGCTATAAAGGGACAGATATCTACAAGGAATACGAACAGATGAAATATGAGATCGGTTATGTTCCTCAGGAAGATCTGCTCCGAAAGAACGATTCCGTCTACGACACACTGCTCAACGCAGCCAGGATGCGGCTGCCTGTCATGAAAAAGGAAGAATACGAACAGCATGTCGAAGAAACCCTGCACCTGCTGGGTTTGGAGCGCCTGCGGGATTCTCTTGTCGTCAAGCTGAGCGGCGGACAGAGAAAACGCCTCAGCATTGCTGTGGAATATGTCGGAAACCCCTCTCTGTTTTTCCTGGATGAGCCTGACTCCGGCCTGGACGGAACCATGGCCCGGCAGTTGTGGGAAAATCTGCGCGCCATTGCGGATCAGGGCAAGATCGTTATGGTCATCTCCCACAGCCCGGACCGCGCTTTTAAACTGTTTGACAAGATCATCGTTCTGGCAAAGGACGATCAGGAAGAGGGGCGCCTGGTCTATTACGGCTCTCCCCGGGACGCCTGTACCTTTTTTGAAGTCGAAAGTCTGGAAGAAATCGTACAGAGGATCAATTACCCGGAAGAAGGCGGAGCAGGACTGGCAGAACATTATATCCGAAAATACGAAGAAAGCGTTCAGGAAGACCCGACATAAGACCGGGCTCAGCCGTTTGCTATACATTTTGCTCGAACATATTCCAAGTTTTTCGCCAGACCGTTTGCCAGAGCTTTTGCACAAACGTATGCTAAGGCTTTTGCTCGAACATTTTTCCAATCACAGGCATGCCGTCTTTGCAGCAAACCCAGAAGGAGCGTATTGAAATGACAGAACAAAGAATCTCGGGCCGTGGACAGATTGCGATTTATCTGGGCAAATGCTTCCGCTTGTTTCAAAATGAAAAACAGTGGAAAAACTTCCTGTCTTCCTTCATTATCATTACAATTATTTCCCTGGTAACAGGTCCGGAAATGTTCAGCTCATACGAAGCTACCAATAAAGGAGCATTCGCCATCATCTCCGCCTGTATCTGGTCAGGACTTTTTAATTCAATACAGTCGATCTGCCGGGAAAGAGCGATTATCAAGAGAGAATACAGAACCGGTCTTCGTATCTCCTCCTATATCCTGGCCCATGTGCTCTATGAAATGTTTCTCTGCGCGGGAGAAGCTCTGATCGTGCTGATCGTTGTCTGTGTTTCCAACCACTCTCATCTGCCTCCGCACGGAGTTGTGCTGCCGATGTTTATTGAACTGTATCTGACAGTATTCCTGACCACTCTGTGCGCGGATATGATGGCAATGCTGGTCTCATGTATCGTCAAAAATGAGACATCTGCCATGATGATCATGCCCTTTATTCTGGTGATACAGCTGGTGATGTCAGGGGTCGTTTTTGAACTCAGCGGAATAACCGAGATAATCTCCTATTTAACCGCCAGCCGCTGGGGTGTGGAGGCGATCAATACCATTGCGCGAACATCCTCCACCATCGATCTCCAGGCCAGATGGGTCGCCAACGCCGGCGATAACTGCGCAGCCATTCTGACAAAGGACTGGCTGCTGCTCCTTGTATTCAGCCTGGTCTATATCATACTGGCAATAATCATGCTGAGTTTTGTTGATAAGGATGAGCGGTAAATCCTGTCAACATACTAGGGGACGGTCCTTTTGTATCTGTCCCCTTGTATTGTTTCATGAATCAGGGGGACAGATACAAAAGGACCGTCCCCAAAGTCTGCCCACAAAAGGACCGTCCCCAAAGTCTGCCCCAAGTCTGGATAATCTGCAAAATAATCCGCACCGTCATTTGGAAGCTCAATGTTCTAAATGACGGTGCGGAAACTATGTCATAAGCAGAATGGCATGAATGGACAGATTGTCGGAATTGCCCGAAGATGCAGACTTGAAATAAGAGAACAGGTATAGGACGGGACAAAGGGCAGGACAAAGGGCAGGATAAAGGAGGCGGAAAAACTCCAAGTACATTCATAACACGGTCTTTTTCTGGTATTATGAAAAGAGGATTCATCTGTGTGTGAGTTCCGGATCTGCTTTCAAAATTGTGGAGGAAATATTCTGTTTGACGTCGATTCTCAGTCGATGAAGTGCCAGCACTGCGGCACTATGATCCCTCCGGATCAGTTCGATGTGAGAAACACAAGTACAGAAGAACGGGTCGACGGCGCCTTTTCCACCGGCGAAAGTTTTTCCGAGACAGCCTCCGTCTCCGGAACAGATTCCGGCAACGGTTCTGCCGGGACTTCTCTGTCTCTTTTCACCTGCAGCAGCTGCGGTGCGGAGCTGCAGGGAACTGAGGATTCCCGGGTCGGCTTCTGCCCCTATTGCGGGGGACAGAGCCTCCTCAAAACACCGGCAGGCAGCAGGGACCTGCCCGAGCGGCTGATCCCTTTTCAGGTCTCCAGAGACCGCTGCCGCGACCTCTTTCAGAAGCATACAAAAAAGGTGCGTTACCTTCCGAAAGAAATGCGGGACGCCTCCCATCTGCAGAATTTCACCGGGATCTACATGCCCTATTACGAATACGATGTGGAGATGGGCGCCTCCTCCATCACGGGCACAAAGGTCGTGGAGAGCACCTCCAGATATGACCGAATCAACACCTACCGGATCGACGCATCGGTGAACGGCCAGTACTGCGGCGTTCCCTACGATGCAAGCCGATATTATGACGATGAGATCGCTGCCCGTGTCCTGCCCTTCGACATGAAAAAAGAACGTCCCTTCCTGCCCGCCTTCCTGTCAGGCTTCTATGCAGATGCCTCCACCGTGCCGGCGCAGACCTACTACCGGGACGCCGAAAAGACCGCTTCAGACGATATCGTGGCCGAGGTTGCACAGCTCGTAAAGAAGCAGGACGGAATTAATGTAGAGAAAAAAACCTCCCGTGTAGAAGCCCGCACCACGAGCCACCACAGCACCTTGTTCCCGCTCTGGTTCCTGACCTGGCGCAAAAATAACCGTGTCGTCTATGCTGTCGTCAACGGAGAATCCGGCAAGGTCGTCTCCGACCTCCCGGTCGACATGAAGGCGTTCGCCCTCGGGTGCACAGGCTTCACCGCGATCCTGTTTCTCATCCTGGAGCTGCTCTTTCAACCGACGCCCCTCATCACTTCCCTGGTGAGCCTGGTCGTCGGGATCCTGATGGCTGCCTCCATCAGAAACAGCACCAGACAGATCTTTGAAAAAGAAACACACGCAAATGACAAGGGATGGACTATAAAAAAAGATCCGGTGATCACAGAAAAAGGATCCGTCACCAAAAAGCCGGACAAAAACGTCTCTGACTTTATCGGGAAGCATCTCACCACCTTCCTTTTTGCAGCAGTGATTCTGGTCTCTGTCTTTTTTAACACAGATGCGATAGGCATGCCTTTCGTCGCCCGGCTCATTGCAGTCGGGGCGGTCCTGTTTCTGGCGAACAGTCTGTGGAAAATTCTGGGATGGCAGAGATCCATATCACATCGGCAGCCGACTGCCGCGATCCTGCTGGTCACGGCAGCAGTCATCCTTAACACCGCGATCGTCTTTATTTCTCCGGTCAATGACGCCTGGTACTATATGGGTGATGCCGTGTGCATCCTGATCCTGATCATCGCCAGCACCATCATGCTGCAGATCTACAACATCAGTACGACCAGGCCCCTGCCGAAACTCTTTGACAGAAAGGAGGTGCAGTGACGTGACAAAAAAGGCAAAAACACCGGATAAGCTTAAAATGCAGAGCAGAAAAAAGACAGCCGCCTCCACTTTCACTTTGATCAGAAACAGCCTCCTGCTGCTCATGGGGATCCTGTTCCTGAGCACCTTACTGAAGCCTGTCAGCGCCCTGGCCGCAGACAGACTGGTCGTGGAGGACAATGCAGACCTTCTGAGCCCGGAAGAAGAAGCCCGGCTTATCGACGACTATTCCGCTATCACGGAATATATGGATGCCGCCTTTATCACGATGGATGTACCTTCCGTAGGAACCGCAGCTTATGCGGAAGAATACGCCATCGCCCACTATGGCAACAGCCCTGCGGTCATCTTTATCATTGACATGTATGACCGCCAGCTCTATATCTACACAAACGGGTCGGCTCTGAAGACGATCACCCGGGCAGATTCCCGGGCGATCACGGACAACATCTACAAGAGCGCTTCCAAGGGAAACTACTACGAATGCGCAGACCAGGCCTTCAGCCAGATCCTTGGCAAATGCAGAGGCGAACGCCTTGCCCGGCCAGTCAAGCATATTACCAACGCCCTGATCGCGGTCCTGTGCGGGATCCTGCTCAACTACTGCTTCACAGTATATTCCCGCATTCCCAGCGTCGACCGCCGCACGACGGGAAATGTGAATGTCAGTGTTTCCCGACAGATGGCCAATATGCCCGGAATCTCCCTTGCCCTGCCCATCGTCCTTAGCAGTGTCAAGCGCTACAAGAGCCGCAGTTCAGGAGGCGGCGGACATGGCGGCGGTGGCGGACACTCCGGCGGCGGTGGCGGACACGGGTTCTGATCGCGCTGCCGCTCTGACGAGCGGCATGGTCGGAAAGAGCGAAAAAAGCTTCACCGCTTCTGCATCACTTTGTGAGCAGAAGCGATGGAGCTTTTTATTTGTGCACAAACACACTGCAAACTGTGTTGTGAGTCATGATTGCGAAGTGTACATGGGGACAGATACAAAAGGACCGTCCCTAGGTTTTCTCCCGCAGTTTAAATCGATTTCTCTCAAACTCCAGAAGACCTTCGTCACGCATCTTACACAGTTCATTCGACATAGCGCTCCTGTCGACAGACAGATAATCCGCAAGCTGCTGCCGGTTAAACGGGATCGTGATGTAAGGACTGTTCTCCTTCTTCGCCTCTTCAGAGAGATAAGAGATCAGTTTTTCCCGCGTTGTGCGCCTTGACATATAATCCAGCTTTTGCACAAGGCTTCTGTTCTTTTCCGAAATTGCAAAAAACAGATTCTGTACGACAATCGTGTGAAAACGACATGCCGATGAACAGGTCGTGATAACGCGTTTCGCATCAAAGAAAAATACTGAGCTGTCCTCCAAAGCAAGGACATCATTCAGGAGGGTACCGCTTTCCGGCGCCACATATGCTTCACCGAATATCTCTCCGACTCCGATATGCCGCAGAATACTGCGGTTGCCCCAGTAATCATCTCTCTGAATGTGGAGACTTCCTTCCGCAAGGACAAGAATCTCATTGAGATGCTCACCTTGCCGCAGCACATATTCACCCTTTTTGAATGTGTGAAGTCTTGCTCCGAGGCAGGAAAGCATGGCAGTAATCTCATCCTCCCCTACACCGGCGAACAGCTTTGTCCTCTTCAGCACAGGAACAAACTCTTTCATATAAAGCCCTTTCTGTTGTAAATGAAAGTACCGCTTCAATGATCTGGACATCGGCACGATCGGCGGACTGCCCCGCATCATGGATATGGGTCAGTGCAACGACGCATACAGCGCGATCCGCGTAGCAGTCGCTCTCGCTGAGGCCTTTGGCTGCGGCGTCAATGATCTCCCGCTCTCCATCATTCACTTATCTCCGCAGATTTGACAGTTCCTCTTTTGCACAGTTTCTGAAGAGGAACTGTGCGGAGAAGAAAACGTAACCGTCTGCTCCCTTTTCCTTAATCTCATCGAGCTGTTCTGCCAGGTTAGTGTCCTTCCACGTCCATCCGGGATCATTGGAATTCCCGGTTTTCTGTGTTTTGTACAGAGCCAGACCGACATAAAACTTCGCCTTATTTTTTCTTTTCTCCAGGAAGATATTCAGGCGGTCTGTGAACATGGTCGTACTGCCGTCATCACCCCACTGGTCGGTCCAGTAGATCTGAGGAATGATGTAGTCAATATATCCGTCTTCCGAGAGCCAGGTATCAATGTCCGCGCCGGAATTCATGTCATTGTCATAGTTTCCCGCCGGGCTGATTCCGAAGGTGCTGCCGGCTTCGGAGACAGTCCTGTAGATCTCCCGGACCATACTGTTGACGTTATTTCTCTTTTCAGCGGCCGTCACAACTTTATAGTCCCCCTCGGCCGGACCTTCCTCCTCTGATCCGACGATGGCGTATTTGTCATCCGGGGAATCCATCCTGTAATATCCTTTGGCCGCATGGTAAAAATAATCATCCAGATGGATCCCGTCAATTTTTTCCCCGCTGCTCTCAAATGCCAGCAATTCTCTGACGGCGGTCAGGACGCGATCTGTGCTGGCCTCATCTCCCGGATCATAATAATAATCCAGGCTGACACGGTAAGGATTCAGCCAGGCATGGACTTCCATCCCGTATTTATGCGCTTCCTCCAGAAAGACTCCGAATGGGTCGTAATCCTCATAGGCTTCCCACGCAGTCAGGCTCTCGTCTCCTCCGATGTATTTGGAGGCCTTGAAAGTCCGGCTCCGCCAGAACGCATCATCAAACGCCCTCGCATGGAGAAATACTGTATTGATTCCGTATTTTTGAGCTTCGGTCAGGAATCTGTCCGTGTTCTCACGGTAGGCTTCCTCATCGTCAAACACGGACAGACCGAGTGCGGCATACTCCTTGTAACAGAGCCAGATCCCGCGCATCTGCGTATCCTCCTGACCGCTGCTGCGGCCGGCATCACTGCTTTCTGCCGCATAAGCTGCTGTCCGGACGGATAAAAGCATTCCTGCTGTAAAAACCATTGCAAGCAGGATCGCCAAAACTTTTTTATGCTTTATTATTTCTGAAAACATTCTTCCTCCTACATAACGGATTACGTCCGCCCTTTACCTGTTGATAAAAAATCTCAATACTATCCGCTTCTACCCGGCACAGATTTCAGTGTTCCAAAAAAAGTCCTTTCCGTTGTAAATACAACCGAACTGTTTGATTCATAATATTATTATCTAGGCATAGAATCAAGGACAAAATAAAAAGACCCAAAGGAGGAGCCCATAAAATGATTCGGAAAATAATAAA
>ONXK01000172.1 GCA_900321785.1 uncultured Lachnospiraceae bacterium
CCTCAAATATAAAGGAATATATTCAGGGTTGCATTTCTGTCTTGTTCTCATATAAGATTGGAAATGTTTTTTGAAGCCTGCAGGGCAGGTCTTCATTGTATTTGTTCCCGTCCGTATTTTTAGGTGAGAACTCATCTAATATATCACGAATCGAGAAGCTTGTCAACAACTTTTTTAATTTCTTTTTGTTCATCTCATGAACCTGGAAGAAATCATTCTGTTGTTGTGCCGCTCTTTTTCAGCGGCGAAACAAATACTAACACAGTAATAATGCCTTTGCAAGCACTTTTTTTAATAAATTTTGATTTCAGCTCTCTTTGTGTAAATCGCGCTTTTTATCTGATTCTTCACTGTATTTCGCTCGCTTTAAACGATATATAGTGTTATGCAACAAACCCTCCGGTTCGGGTCCATTTATCCCACTTTACCAGATGCCTTTTCTGTAAGCAGCAAGCTTTTCCTGCAGTTCTTCACTGAGTGAGCTGGCGCCGCTCTTAAACATCCTCATGATAACTTCCCGCAGCATATGCTGCTCTTCCGCACTCATCTCCCCGTACGCACGGAGAAGTTCCGGAATGCCGCGAAACTGCTCCGATCCGAATTCTGAAATATTCTCAAAACCCGTTTCCTCGAAAAGTGTAAACAGAATATTCACCGTTTTTTTCCGCTCTTCAAGTGTCATCCCGTAGACCCAGGATTCGATTGCCTTTTCCAGCATCAGGCTTTTCTCGGAGACATGAGCCACCTCTTCAAACCGACTCCGTTTCACCTGCCAGGTCAAAGCGTCATGCTGGAACAGTCCTTTTGCGCTGCTCTTTATGACTTTGTGACAATATCCGCTGTGAAGGAGAAGACCGAACAATGACTCCTGCGGAATGATACTGTATACTTTGGGAAGGATCTCTTTATATTCTTTTGTCCGGGCAGTTTCCTCCAGCACACCGGGACCGTCATTGTTATAGACACATGCAATTCTGTTTTTAACATTTTCGGCGCAGAAAGCCGATGCGTATACAGCGAAATTCCCTCCCTTGGAATGACCGCCGACCCGGATCGGATAATTATTCTTCAGATTCAACCCGTTGTCAAAGCTGTATTCCCGACATTCCGTTTCTGCATGGATTCCAAACATCTTGTTGAGATATTCTGATGCACTTTTCTGACCCGCCGTTGTTTTACGGAAACTGAAGGTAAAATCTTCCTTCCAGCCGATCAGGGAATCATCTGTACCCCGAAACGCCGCAAATGCTGTTCCGTCAGGCAGGAAAAATGTGATCGCAGACATCTGTTCATCTTTTTCTGCGGAAACCTGATTTATGTATCCCGCCAAATAAATATTCCCGAATCGAGGTCCGCTGCAGAGCTTTTCCAGCACATAAGGGGCCTTTTTATAAAAAGTGCCGCTGCTGTCGATTTCTTCTTTCGTATGAAGCTCCCAAAAACGTATCAGGGCATCTGTCACAGAAATAGTGGCAGCCTTCTTCATCTGCGGGGTTTTGGCCTCCGCCCATTCATCAGGTCCGGGCACGATCCCTTCAAAATCAACATAAGCCACTTCCGACAGGATCAGATTGTCCACTTCATTAAAAGGAGATGCCGAAAAAGGTACGTCTCCTCTCCAGTCCAGGTAATCCATCATATCTGCCATTTGTCTGTTCTCCTGTGTGCTGTCAAGCCGGTGTCCGTTCTTGTGTCCGTATAATGTCTGTCAGAATCACAAAACCCGGCTGGCGGAATCTGTCCCGCCTGCCGGGTTCTGCTGTCATTCATTCATTTTATCCCGATAATCATATATACTGCCGTAGATCCTCCGAATCATATCCGGATGACCGGACAATACTTCCATCAGGCAGGATTATTTAAAATATCTGTCCAGAAGACCTTTGAATCCCTGGCCATGGCGTGCTTCGTCACGAGCCATCTCGTGGATGCTGTCATGAAGAGCGTCGAGGCCCATCTCTTTGCACTTCTTGGCAAATTTAGTCTTGCCGGCACATGCGCCGTTCTCAGCTGCTACGCGTGCCTCAAGGTTTTCCTTCGTGGAAGCAGATACGACTTCACCCAGCATCTCTGCATAGCGGGAAGCATGATCAGCTTCCTCAAAAGCTGCCTGACGATAGAAAGCACCGACTTCGGGATAGCCTTCACGGATTGCAGCTCTGGACATAGCCAGATACATGCCTACTTCAGAGCACTCACCGGCGAACTCTGCGCGCAGGAAGTCTTTCATCTCGTCATCAAGATCAGAAGCAATACCGATCTTGTGCTCGGAAGCCCATGTCATCTCAACTGTCTCATCAAGGGGCTCAAATTTTGATTTAGGCTGCTTGCAGATGGGACATTTCCAATCCTCGGGAAGATCCGCAAACTTTACGCCTTCTTTATCCTCATCATAGATGTGGCCGCAAATTGTGCATTTATACTTCATAATGAAAGCTCCTTTCTAATGATTATAAAAACCTGTCAGCTTCAGCATTACTGCCTGCTTCAATTATGCCGTTCAAAATGATGTTAGTCAATGCAAACAGCCTGCAGCGATAGCCATCTTGTATAGCGTTTTGTATAGTTGTTATACGGTCACAAAAGCGGTCTTGGTCCCCTGCAGGGATATTATTCCTCCATGGATTCAATCGCCTCAACATAGCCCATCAGCCTGTTTCTGCGGTCTTTTCCCATATTATTGTAAGCATTGATCAGATGCCCGAGTTCTGTCTTTTTTCCTACCACATACCAGTCCGCGCGGCTCTTACGGGAACCGTTCTTTTCAATACCGGACAGCAGCCACTCGGGAGTAACGTCCAGGACCTTGCAGATCACCATGATCTTTTCGGATGTCGGATTTGTCTTTTTCTTTTTCCACTCACTGATAGTACTCTGTAAAATGCCAGTCTCTTCAGAAAACTGCTTCTGCGTCATGTGCATCTGAGTAAGTCTCTCAAAAATTCTCTCGCTGATCGTCATTTTGCCCCTCCATCCGAATTCATAAAACCTTGTACGAACAAATACATTCTGATTTTAAATTGTATTCATTTACATGAATTATACACTATTCTGCTATTGTGTCAAGAAGTAATTTGATCCTGTTATTCGGAAGATCTGTTATGTGTGATTTTTGTTTGCGTGCTTTTTTATTTGCACA
Source organism: uncultured Lachnospiraceae bacterium (assembly GCA_900321785.1). GTDB lineage: Bacteria > Bacillota > Clostridia > Lachnospirales > Lachnospiraceae > CAG-791. The sequence goes on from ONXK01000172.1 coordinate 3,140, forward strand.
CGCAAACAATTACACGCACGCAAATTGCACAATTCTTTGCCCTGTTTTTTATGAGGTATGTTAATATTTCAGATAGCAATTAATTTGGGGGTGCTATATAATGGTATATACAGAAACAGTCACCTGGACTGCATGTTCATACGCAGTCCGTGAAAGACAAAAACAGGAGGATTATTATGGGTTGCTTCTATTGTGATGAGCATCACGAAGGCCGTGAGGCTATTATGTTCAAAGTCGGCGAGATGAAGGCAGGCGTTCTGTATCTCTTCAAGGATCAGGCACACAAGGGCCGCTGCGCACTTGCTCTGAAGGCACACAAGAAAGAGCTCTGTGAGTGCACCGATCAGGAAAGAACTGATTTCGCCGCAGATCTGGCTGCTGCATCCGGCGCTGTCAAGAAGCTCTGGGGATGCACCAAGATTAACCTCGGTTCCTTCGGCGACACAAACCCTCATCTTCATTTCCACATCGTTCCCAAGTACGAAGGCGGTTTTGAGTTTGGCGGCAGCTTCGCAATCACCAATCCCGATCCTGTATTCCTGAAAGACGAGGAGTATCAGGAGATGATCGCTGCTCTGAAGAAAGAGCTCGGCATCTGATCTCAAAAGCGCTCCATCTGTTTTGAGGCGCTTTCCCGCTGAATGCGGGAAACATCAAAGTGCTTTAAAAGCAGTCCCGCTGAGGCACATCTGTGTCGCGGCGGGACTGCTTTTTTCTTTCTGACTATACTGTACGCAAGTACGTAAGTGCGGCAGCGTGAGGGAAAAAATGAAGGAATACTGCTGCCGGCTCATATGCCCCGAAACCGGAGCTGCATTTCTTCCATCACACGATCTGGATCTCCCGTCGGAGCAGGCCGCGTATTGCAGTCTGCAGAATCCGGGCGCGGTTCATCTTTTCAGGTGTGTCAGAGGCAATTTCCCGGCTGCTTCCGTCCTTAAAGCGGATCACGGCCTTCTGCAATGCGAGCTCCTTCTCTCCGGGGAAGATGCCTGCCATGATATCCGGTGTGATCATTTCTTCGGCTATGGACATGTTCTTGGACGCTGCCGCATTGTCCGAAAGCGCATCTGCACAGACCGCAGCCAGGCCTCCCAGCCAGAAAATCTCCGCATCCGACAGAATTCTCTCGAACTCCACATCTTCACCGAAAAAGGCGTTGCCGACGATGTCATCTCTGTACAGAATCAGCTGCTGAGAGGAATTCCCTGATCTGAGCCGCATCCGCCGCCTGCCGGGAAGTGTTTTCATCATTTTTATCCGTGGCGTCCATAGAAATCCTGACAGGCTCTGCCTCAGGGAGGAGAAGGCGCTGGATCCGGTTGTCAATTGCTTCCTTCCATCCGGGCAGCTTTCCCACTTCCTCTGCCCAGTCCGCACAGGGCAGTTTTTCAAACACTTCATATTCCTGCGGTGTGGCAGTAAACCCGTGGTTTCTGGCAAGACGCAGATAGCGGTGGATAAAATAGTGGCCGACTTTTTTGCTCGACATATCATAGTAATAGGACAGTCCGCCGCTGGTCGCGTTATCTACACAGTAATACACAAAGCCGGTAAAAAGATCCAGCTCCAGGCTTCTGGTATATTCGCCCTCCTTCTGGTCCAGGACTGCCAGGCACTTCCTGGATTTCCTGCCTACAGGGATCCTGTAG
>ONXK01000134.1 GCA_900321785.1 uncultured Lachnospiraceae bacterium
CAATGACCTGGCACAGACCATTCGCAACGCCTTTGCCATTGCCCGGACAGGCCGCCCCGGTCCCGTTCTGGTGGATGTCCCCAAGGATGTTACAGGCGCGGAATGCGAGTATGAGCCGGTTGTTCCGGATCGTTACCTTCCCGTGAAAAAACATCCTGTCACCGATTCGGATATCGACGAAGTCATCCGCATGATTGAATCTTCCAGGAAGCCTTTTGTCATGGTCGGCGGCGGCGCGGTCATCTCCGGTGCCTCCGAAGAACTGAAGACTTTTGTCGAAAAAATCGACTCGCCTGTCTGTGATACCCTCATGGGCAAGGGAGCCTTTAACGGACACGATCCACGATATACCGGCATGCTTGGTATGCACGGCACCAAGGCTTCCAACCTCGGTGTCAGCCGCTGTGATCTTCTGATCGCTCTCGGCGCAAGGTTCTCCGACCGCGTCATCGGCAATGCCAAAACATTTGCTTCCGGCGCAAAGATCCTGCATATCGATATTGATCCCGCCGAGATCAACAAGAATATCAAAGTGAACTTTTCCGTGATCGGAGACCTCAAAGAGGTCCTTGGAAAGATCAACGAAAAGCTCACCCAGCAGGCCCATCCGGAGTGGCTCAAATATACATCCCAGCCATCATCACCACAGATGTCGGACAGCATCAGATGTGGGCGGCCCAGTATTACACATACACAAAGCCCCGCACCCTGATCTCCTCCGGCGGACTTGGGACCATGGGCTACGGCATCGGCGCTGCCATCGGCGCCAAAGTCGCCTATCCGGACCGCACAGTCATTAATATCGGCGGCGACGGCTGCTTCCGTATGAACATGAACGAACTGGCAACGGCCAGCCGCTACAACATTCCGATCATTGAGATCGTCATCGACAACCGCGTGCTCGGAATGGTGCGCCAGTGGCAGACACTGTACTACAATGCCCACTACAGTGCCACCATCCTGGAAGACAAGGTCAACTACTGCAAGGTGGCTGAGGGCCTCGGATGCCGTGCCATCAATGTGACGGAGCTGTCAGAGCTTGAGCCCGCGCTCAGAGAAGCTCTTGCATCCACAGAACCCATTCTTGTCAACTGTGTGATCGACGAGGATGACAAGGTATTTCCTATGGTCTCCCCCGGTGCCTCTATCGAGGAAGCCTTTGATGAAAAGGATATGAAGAATTAAGGAAAAAGAAAAAAGACAGGAGGACAAAACAAATGGACAGAGTTTACAATTTTTCTGCAGGCCCCGCCGTACTTCCCGAGGAAGTGCTCCGTGAAGCCGCCGACGAGATGCTCAACTACAGAGGCAGCGGCATGTCAGTTATGGAGATGAGCCATCGCGGAAAGATCTTCGACGGAATCATCAAGGAAGCAGAAGCAGATCTTCGCGATCTTCTCAATATTCCCGACAACTATAAGGTGCTTTTCCTGCAGGGCGGCGCCTGGACCCAGTTTGCGGCAGTTCCCATGAACCTTATGCGCAATCATGTCGCAGCCTATGTCATCACCGGACAGTGGGCCAAGAAAGCCTACCAGGAAGCCAGAAAGTACGGCGATGCCATTGCCGTTGCTTCCTCTGAAGACAAGACCTACAGCTACATTCCGGACTGCAGCAACCTTGATATTCCCGAAGAGGCGGATTACGTATATATCTGCGAGAACAACACCATTTACGGTACAAAGTTCCACCAGCTGCCCGATACCAAGGGTCACGACCTTGTGGCAGACGTCTCCTCCTGCTTCCTTTCCGAGCCTGTAGACATCACCAAATATGCCGTCATGTACGGCGGCGTGCAGAAGAATATCGGACCTGCAGGTGTCGTCATCGCCATCATTCGTGAAGACCTCATCCGTGACGATGTCGTTCCGGGCACACCCACCATGCTCAAGTGGAAGACCCAGGCTGACAACGATTCCCTCTTTAATACCCCTCCCGCCTACGGCATCTATATCTGCGGCAAGGTATTCAAGTGGATCAAGAAGATGGGCGGTCTGCAGGCCATGAAGGAGCGCAATGAGAAAAACGTTATCGGCGACAAGGACCTCGAGGCACAGTTTGTCAGGGAAGCTGAGGCGGAAGGCCTGGTCAGCCTCAAGGGCCATCGCACTGTCGGCGGCATGCGCGCCAGCATCTACAATGCAATGCCCTACGAAGGTGTCGAAAAGCTCGTTGCCTTTATGAAAGATTTTGAAGCAAAGCACCCTGCAGAATAAGTCAGCAGGCAGGGTTTACGTCTGACTCATTGATTGAGTCAACAGGGACGATTCTGTCTGACCAATTGAATAAGTCAGCAGGTATGGTTTGTGTCTGACTCATTGATTTATCATTCCTCATCGGAGACCATTCAAAATGTATAAATTTCATTGCCTTAATAATATTTCCCCCATTGGTTTAAAAAACTTCACCTCCCAGTATGAGCAGGTGAGCGATATCGAAGACGCACACGGCATTCTGGTCAGAAGCGCAGCCATGCACGACATGGAGTTTTCCGACAACCTGCTTGCCATTGCACGTGCAGGAGCGGGCGTCAACAACATCCCCCTGCAGCGCTGTGCGGAGAAGGGAATCGTGGTGTTCAACACACCCGGCGCCAACGCCAACGGCGTCAAAGAGCTTGTTTTTGCAGGCATGCTCCTTGCTTCCCGCGATATTGTCGAGGGCGTCGACTGGGTACGCGCAAACTGGAACAATCCTGATATTGCCAAGACGGCAGAGAAGGAAAAGAAGCAGTTTGCAGGCATCGAACTGGAGGGAAAAAAGATCGGCATCATCGGCCTTGGTGCCATTGGCGTACGCGTTGCCAACGCAGCCGTCAATCTCGGCATGGATGTCTATGGATATGATCCTTATGTCTCTGTAGATTCTGCCTGGCATCTGAGCCGCAAGATCACCCACGTGATTCGTCTCGAGGACATTTATGAGATGTGCGATTTCATCACCATTCACATCCCGCTCCTGGATTCCACCCGAGGAATGATCGGCAGAGAAGCGATTGCAGGCGTCGTACTGATCAATATGGCACGAGACCTTCTCGTTGACGAGAAGGCAGTCGTTGAAGCGATCGATGAAGGCAGGATCCGCCGCTATGTATCTGATTTCCCGAATCCTATTGTAGCCGGCAAGCGCGGCTGCATCACGACACCCCATCTTGGTGCCTCTACCGAGGAATCCGAGATCAACTGCGCCAAGATGGCTGTCAATGAGCTTCGCGATTATCTCGAGAACGGCAACATCAACAACAGTGTCAACTATCCCAAGTGCAATATGGGCGTCTGCCAGGCAGTCGGCAGGATCGGTATTTTCCATAAAAACCAGGCAAATATGATCACCAACTTCACCAGGATCATGGGCGCAGAATCCGTCAACATCGCAGAGATGTCCAATAAGTCCCGGGGAGATGTAGCCTATACCCTGGTCGACACCGATACCAGGGCGTCCGAAGCCGTTATCAAACAGCTGGCCCAGGTTGAAGGCGTCTACCGCGTCCGCGTGGTAAAGTAATCATCGGAGGATAAGAAATAACAATATGGCAGACATCAGACCATTTTGCGCCTGCAGACCTGCAGCGGGCCTTGAAAAAGAGATCGCCGCACTTCCGTACGACGTATATTCCCGCAAAGAAGCCCGCGCCTATGTGGAAAAGCACCCCGGTTCCTTCCTGGCGATCGACCGTGCGGAGACGACCCTTCCGGCAGATCTTGATATCTATGACAGACGTGTCTACGAGCATGCTTCTGAAATGCTTCACAGCTGGATCCGCCAGGGACGCTTTATTCAGGATCCCGCACCCTGCTACTATGTCTATGAGCAGACCATGGGGGGACGCACCCAGACCGGTATTGCGGCCTGTGCTTCCATTGATGACTATGACACCGGTGTGATCAAAAAACACGAAAACACCCGTGCCGAAAAGGAACAGGACAGGATCAATCACGTGGATATCTGCAGCGCCCAGACCGGCCCGATCTTCCTTTGCTATCGGCAGAACAGTACGATCGAAGAAGTGGTCAAAAAGATCACTGCGCAGGATCCCGTCTATGATTTTGACTCGGACGGCGGCGTCAGAAACCGCGTGTGGATCATCTCGGATCCCGTCGATTGTGACGTGATCCGCACAGCATTTGCCGGGATCGACAGCATTTATATTGCAGACGGCCATCACCGCTGCGCCTCTGCTGTCCGCGTCGGCAAAATGCGCAGAGAACAGAACCCCGGATATACGGGACAAGAGGAATTTAACTATTTCCTGTCCATTCTCTTTCCGGAGAATGAACTGAAGATCATGGATTATAACCGCACAGTGCTCGATCTCAACGGGCTCTCTGTGCAGGATTTCTTGAAAAAAGCAGAAGAATCATTTGAGATCATCCGACTGGAGGATGGCAGCAAGGCTCCCCTTCCCGCCTGTAAGGGTGAACTGGGCATGTATCTTGACGGCCGCTGGTATCTTCTGAAGATCCGCCCCGAATGCAAGTCTGACGATCCCGTCGCCGGACTGGATGTTTCCATCCTGCAGGACCGCCTTCTGGCACCTGTTTTGGGAATCGGAGATCCCAAGACCGACAGCCGCATTGAGTTTGTCGGCGGCATCCGCGGAACAAAGGAACTCGAGGTGCGGGCAGACAACCACAACGGCGTCTCCTTCCTCATGCACCCCACATCACTTCAGGAACTTTTTGCCGTGGCAGATGCGGGGCGCCTCATGCCTCCCAAGTCCACCTGGTTTGAGCCCAAGCTCCTCAGCGGACTTTTCATTCATCTGATCTGAAAATGAAAAACAGGGACGGTCCTTTTGTCACAGGGGGACAGATACAAAAGGACCGTCCCTTATTGTCACCTTCGTTCATCTCCCCAGAAGAAGAGGGCGACAGTTCCGGGACCGGTGTGGCTTCCGATCGTGGTTCCAATGTCGTTGATCTCGACTCTGCCGTTCAGATTGTCGACCAGGCGGGCTACCTGGCGGGCATCCTCTATACAGGCGGACTGGGAAATATAGCATTTCCCGCTATAGTTTTTTCCTCCCTCCGCATGTTCTTCCATCTTGTCAACGATGGTTCGGATGACCTTCTTTTTGGTGCGGATCTTGTATCTGGGAATGAGACGTCCCTGATCATCCATGTTCAGAAGGGGACAGATATTTAACAGGTTCCCTATCATGCCCGAGGTCTTTGAAATGCGGCCGCCCCGGATATAGAAAGTGAGATCGGTCGAGAAAAACCAGTGGTGCACGCGCAGCCTGTTTTTCTGAACCCAGCTGTACAGGGAATCAAGATCCATGCCTGCAGCCTTTTTCTCCGCCAGGGTATCCATGAGAAGACCGAATCCGGAGGATGCGCCCAGCGAATCCACAATGCAGACCCTCTGACCGGGATACTTTTCCTTCAAAAGGTCTCTGGCTGTGCAGGCGGAATTGAGTGAACCGCTGATTCCGGACGAAAGAGTGACGTGCAGAATGTCAAAACCGTCTTTTAAGAAAGTCTCGAAATAATTATAATATTCCTCGACATTGACCTGCGATGTGGAGGTGGGGGCTCCCGCAGCCATTTTGGCGTAGAACTCCGAAAAAGGAATGGAGACACCCAGATCATCCGGGTACTCCTTCCCGTCCAGGGAATAATGGAAGCAAATATAATGTACACCGATTTTTTGAAAATGCTCCCGGGATAAATCGGCAGTAGAGCAGCAGCTGAGTATAAACTGGTTCATGGTAATAGCCCCTTTCTGGTGTAATTAACCTTGTATCAACAGGACTTTTCCTCTTATTATAGGCAATATCTATCAATTGTCAAAATCGTAAAAAATGATCATGGAAACCGAAAAAAATGATCATGGAATATGTGCCCGGCGATTGTTGCTGTACACGTCCTTCGAGGGAGGCGTGTACATGAATCCACAGTAACCTGCATTGACCACAGTAACAGGCCACAATAACCCTGTGCTGTTTTTTAAAAAGGTTCTTGCCAAATCAGCTTTGACTCTATATAATGAATGAGTCGCCTGCCGAAATGGCGGCGTATGTACGGTATGCTGGAATAGCGCAGTTGGTAGCGCAACTGATTCGTAATCAGTAGGTCGAGGGTTCGAGTCCCTTTTCCAGCTCTTTCCTGCGCAGATATGCATGACCGAAGAGCGGTAGAGCATGTCTGCGCATCTTTTTTTAACAGATACCATAAATACAATACAGGGTTCGGGCTGACCGGATCCCCGATCAAAGGAGAACAATATGGCGCAGTTATGGGGCGGCAGATTCACAAAACAGACAGACGAAGCGGTAAAAGCTTTCAATGATTCGATTGGATTCGACAAGCGCCTTTACAGGCAGGATATCGAGGGAAGCCTGGTACACGCCAGGATGCTGGGAAAACAGGGCATCCTGACAGCAGAGGACTGTGAGGCGATAGAAAAAGGCCTGCAGGGTATTCTCTCGGATCTTGAGAGCGGAAAAATGGAGATCACTTCTGAATATGAGGATATCCACAGCTTCGTGGAAGCCAATCTGATCGACAGAATCGGAGATGCGGGAAAGCGTCTGCACACAGGCCGCAGCCGCAACGATCAGGTGGCCCTGGACATGAGACTGTACACAAGGGCGGCTGTAGATGAGGTCCGCGGGGAAACCCTGAAACTGCTTCAGGTCATCCTTGATCTGATGGAGGCCAATACAGACACCTATATGCCCGGCTTTACCCATCTGCAGAAAGCACAGCCCACAACACTGGCGCATCATCTGGGTGCCTATTTTGAAATGCTCCGCCGGGACTGCACCAGGCTTGAAGACTGCCGCGTGCGCATGAACGAGTGCCCTCTGGGAGCCGGTGCCATGGCGGGAACGACCTATCCCCTGGACCGCGCCTTTGTGGCTCACGAACTTGGATTTGACTGCGCAACCCGCAATTCCATGGACAGTGTGTCCGACCGCGATTATCTGCTGGAGTTTTTGTCGGACCTTTCTGTCCTTATGATGCATCTTTCCCGTTTTTCCGAGGAACTGATCATCTGGAATTCCAATGAGTACCGTTTTGTGGAGATGGACGATGCCTTTTCTACCGGCAGCAGTATCATGCCGCAAAAAAAGAATCCCGATATCTGTGAGCTTGTCCGCGGCAAAGTGGGACGTGTCTACGGCGACCTGATGTCACTTCTGACAGCTATGAAGGGCCTGCCTCTTGCTTACAACAAAGACATGCAGGAAGACAAGGAGCCCGCTTTTGATGCGATCGACACGGCTCTGGCATGTATTCCGCTCTTTGCCGGTATGCTCAGTAGCATGAAATTCAACAAAGATGTCATGGAAAAGAGCGCCATGCGCGGATTTACCAATGCTACGGATGCGGCAGATTACCTGGTGGGCAAAGGGGTTCCTTTCCGCGATGCCCACGGTATTATCGGCCGCCTGGTCCTGCACTGCATCGATGCAGGCAAGGGAATCGAAGAGCTCACACTGAAAGAGCTGCAGGAATTTTCCGACCGCTTCGGTGAGGATGTCTTTGAAGCCATCTCCCTGCGAGCCTGTGTAAACAGGAGGCTGACCACGGGTGCTCCCGGAGAAGCAGCCATGAAAGAAGAGATTGCAGCATGCAGGGCCTGGTTACAGACCCGGGCTTGATCAAAAGCATGCAGGGCCTGGTTACAGATCCGGGCTTGATCAAAAGCATACAGAACCTGGTTACAGACCCGGGCTTGATCAAAAGCATACAGGTGTGACCAGATCACATGATGTAAAGACTAAAAGCTGGTAATAAGGACTCAGAGCCATCGCATATCTTTTGACCTCAGGATCATAACACATTAGTGCACAAGTTATGTTCCGAAAAGAAAACACTTTCAGTGTCCGGGATAATCGGCTATAATGGCCATTATCCGGTTATGACCGGCATTTTTTGCAGAAATACATTTTTCATTGAGCAATAAGGAGTAAAAAAGAAAATGAGTGAAAAATTACGCGTAGGTATTCTTGGCGGCACAGGCATGGTCGGACAGAGATTCATCGCTCTTCTGGAAAACCATCCCTGGTTTGAAGTGACAACAATTGCGGCAAGTCCCCGCAGCGCCGGCAAGACATACGGCGAGTGTGTTGAGGGACGCTGGAAACTCGAGGTTCCCATGCCCGAATCCGTCCGCAATATTGTCGTAAAAAATGTTAAGGATGTTGAGGCAGTTGCGGCGGAAGTCGATTTCTGCTTCAGCGCTGTGGATATGTCCAAGGATGAGATCAAGGCCATCGAGGAAGAGTACGCGAAGACCGAGACTCCTATTGTCTCCAATAACAGCGCTCACCGCTGGACTCCCGATGTACCCATGATCATTCCGGAGATCAACCCCGAACATGCCAAAGTCATCGAATTCCAGAAAAAGCGTCTGGGCACCAGCCGCGGCTTTATCGCTGTCAAGCCCAACTGCTCCATCCAGAGCTATACCCCTGCCCTGGCGGCCTGGAAGGAATATGAGCCCTACCAGGCGGTAGTTTCTACCTATCAGGCGATCTCAGGCGCCGGAAAGACCTTCCGGGAGTGGCCCGAGATGGAGGGAAATATCATTCCCTACATCGGCGGTGAAGAAGAGAAGAGTGAGCGTGAACCTCTCCGCGTCTTCGGTTCCATCGAAAACGGAGTCATCCGTCCCGCGGAAGGCCTGACCATCACCAGCCAGTGCATCCGTGTGCCCGTGCTCTACGGCCACACAGCGACCGCCTTTGTCAATTTCAGAAAGAAGGCAGAGAAGGAGGAGCTGATCGAGAAGCTCCGTGCTTTCCGCGGACTTCCCCAGGAGCTTGCACTTCCCAACGCTCCCAGGAACTTCATCCAGTACATGGAAGAAGACAATCGTCCCCAGGTCCAGCTGGATGTCAACTACGAGCGCGGATTCGGTGTCTCCATCGGCAGACTCCGTCCCGACACACTCTTTGACTGGAAGTTCGTGGGTCTTTCCCACAACACCATCCGCGGTGCTGCAGGCGGCGGCGTTCTCTGCGCTGAACTCCTCAAAGCCATGGGTTACATTGATCGTAAATAATAAATCATACGCGGGTGAGACATGTGGACTGCTCCGAGTCATAAAGGACGGTTCCGCTGTCCCATCCGCTTTCAGGACCTTCAGTGAGACGTGGGGTCAGTTCGAGACATGAAGGACAGTTCTGAGACATGAGGGACGGTTCTGCCTGTCCCACTGCTTTAAAAACCGGCAGGAGGTGCGGCACGAAGACAGTTTATATTGCGGAAAAACCCAGCGTCGCGCGCGCTTTTGCCGCTGCCCTGGGTAAAAATTTCCGGAACTCGGACGGATATATGGAGGCAGATGACACAATTGTCACCTGGTGCGTGGGACACCTTGTCTCCATGTCCTACCCGGATGCCTACGACGCTTCCCTCAAAAAGTGGTCACTGGCCACGATTCCCTTTATTCCGTCCAAATACAAATACCAGGTGATCGACGGGGTCAAAAAACAGTTCGGCATAGTCAAACGTATCCTCACCGATCCCCAGGTCGGCACCATCTACATCTGCACCGACTCCGGGCGTGAAGGCGAGTATATCTACCGTCTTGTCGCTTCACAGGCAGGTGTAAAAGGCAAGAAAGAACTCCGTGTCTGGATCGACTCCCAGACAGAGGCGGAGATCCTGCGGGGGATCCGCGAGGCCAAACCTTCCTCTGCCTATGACAACCTGGGCTCTGCAGCTTATCTGCGGGCGCAGGAGGATTACCTGATGGGCATCAATTTTTCCCGCGCACTCACCCTGCGCTACAGCGATGCCATGAGCCGCGCTCTGGGAAATGACCACACGACCATTGCCGTCGGCCGGGTCATGACCTGCGTACTTGGCATGGTGGTAAAGCGCGAGCGAGAGATCCGTTCCTTTGTCAAGACCCCCTTTTTCCGTATTCAGGCTGAGATATCCAGGCCGGATGGCCCCCGGGAAGAACCCTCCTTCACGGCGCAGTGGCAGGCGGATGAAAAGAGCATCTGCTACGGAACGCCGCGCCTTTATAAGGACGGAAAAAATGATCCTTTATCTTGCCGGAAAGGCGGAAGCGGATATTTTTTCACAAAAAGCAGGCTCTTCCGGTGCTGTCAATAGAAACGCGACGGAATATCCGGCAGATTCCGGATCCCACACAGGAATGCCGCCTGCAGGGATACAGGCAATGGAAATACCGTCTGCAGAAATGCAGGCGGCGGGAATACCTGCCGCAGGAATGCCTGCCGCAGAGCAGGTAGACGCTTTACCGCTGAAGGGTTTCAGGGAGGCGGCCGATTCCCGTGTTCCCGCTGTGCTGGAATCGATCCAGAGAAAAAAGGAAAAAAAGAACCCGCCGCTTTTATACAATCTGGCGGAACTGCAGAATGACTGCTCACGATATTTCAAGATCAGCCCTGACCAGACACTTGCGGTTGCCCAGGAACTGTATGAAAAGAAGCTGACAACCTATCCCCGTACGGATGCCCGCGTCCTTACGACAGCTGTCGCAAAAGAGATCGGCAAAAATCTGCGGGGACTGTCCACGATTCCCGTTTATCGGGACCTTCTGGTCCCTGTTCTGGAATCCGGGACCTGGAAAAAGATCGGCAGGACCCGATACACCAACGACAAGGCGGTCACCGATCACTATGCGATCATCCCCACCGGTGAGGGGCTTAAGGCACTGCCTTCCCTTTCCAAGCGTTCCAGGGATGTCTATGAGCTGATCGCGCGGCGCTTTATATCCATCTTTTATCCTCCGGCTGTCTATGACAGGGTCTCACTGACTCTGCGGGTGAGGACCGAGGCCTTTTCGGCGTCCTTGAAGACCTGCGTGGAGAGAGGGTATCTGGACGCGCTCGACTACTCTTTTTTCCGCAAAAAAGATGACCGGGCCGAAAACGGCGAAAAGGCTGAAAATACGCAGGCGGAAGGAGCAGACGAAAAAAACCGACCGACCGGCGATCCAGGGCAGGCCGAAACAAGGGGCGCAGACTCTGTGATCCCGGATTATCTGAAGACAGCCCGCAAGGGCACAAAACTGCAGGCCGGTCCCTTTACGATCCGCGAGGGCGAAACGGCGCCTCCCAAGCGCTATACTTCCGGGAGCATGATCCTTGCTATGGAAAACGCCGGCCAGCTGATCGAAGAAGAGGAACTGCGGGAACAGATCCGCGGCAGCGGCATCGGGACCAGCGCGACCCGGGCCGAGATCCTCAAAAAACTATTCAATAATGATTACCTTCGCCTGAACACCAAAACCCAGGTCATCACCCCTTCGCAGACAGGTGAAATGATCTTTGATACCTGCAGCTGTGCCCTCAAACCGCTTCTGGATCCCCGTCTGACAGCCAGTTGGGAACTGGGACTTACACAGGTGGCGGACGGGAAGGTGAGCAGCGATGAGTATACCAGAAAACTCAACAGCTTTATCACGCGAAGGACCAATTATATCAAGGAAACGGACTTTCACCAGTTCCTGATCCCCCAGTATCAGAAGGATGCGGCACTGTATCCGGAGAAAAAATCTTCCGTAAAGAAGACCCGTTCATCAAAAAGAACGGCCTCCGGCAGCAGTAAAAAGAAGGGAAAGGGAAGTGAAAAAAGAACAGGGAAAGAGACTTCCCGGAGCAATAAAACAAGGACCAGTTCATAACCGCTTGTTATAAAAAGGAGGACGATATGCAGCTGACTGATTTTACAAATGACAAAATTTTTGATCTGAATGAGACCATTGCTGCGGAACTGTTCACACAGACCACCTATGCATGGGAGGTTCTTCCTCTGATCACCGGTTTTATCCGCAAGATCGGTCCCACACTTCCTGCCGACCGGTTCGAGCAGAGAGGTGAAGATATCTGGGTGGCAAAGAGCGCAACTGTTTTTGACAGCGCCTATATCGGCGGTCCCTGCATCATTGATGAGGATGCGACGATCCGTCAGTGCGCCTTCATCCGGGGCAGCGCCATTGTCGGCAAAGGAACCACTGTCGGCAACTCCACCGAGCTGAAAAATGTCATTCTCTTCAACAAGGTAGAAGTTCCCCACTACAATTATGTCGGCGACAGCGTCCTTGGTTTCCATGCACATATGGGCGCAGGCTCCATCACATCCAATGTCAAGGCGGACAAGAAGAACATCATGATCCACTGCGACGGCACGCACACAGCCACCGGCCTTCGCAAGATCGGTGCCATCCTTGGCGACTGGGTGGATGTCGGCTGTAATTCTGTCCTCAATCCGGGCAGCGTTGTCGGCCCTCACACCAATATCTATCCTCTTTCCATGATCCGCGGCACAGTTCCCGCCTGGCATGTCTACAAAGACAAGGACCATGTTGTGGAGAAGATCGTCGAGGAGTAAACAGAGGCAGATATGGGAGACTTTCATTCGGTCCTGACATTCGCGGGAATCCTGGCAGCCTTTATCGTCATCACACTGATACTCGGAAGTAAGGAGCGCAAAAGGACACGCAGCAAACTGGCTGCAAAACTCAAAGAAGAGTTCGGCAGCCCTTCGGTCAAAAAAACATCTCCGGAACGCTATACCCAGATTCCAAGGTATCATGAGCACCACCGGCAGGGATTTGAGATCGATGACATCACATGGAACGATCTGGACCTTGAACAGATCTTTCGTGTGATCGACAGTACCTGCAGCGCTTCCGGTGAGGAATATCTCTACCATGTACTGCGGACCCCTTCCATGTGTGCAGATGAACTGGCATTCCGCCGGGATCAATACGACTGGTTTGCCGACAGCGCAAATGAGGAGACCCGGATCCGCCTGCAGGAGATCCTGACGGGACTTGGCCATGCAGGGCGATATTCTCTCTATGATTATATTGATTTCACGACGGCCCTGGGCGAGCGCAGCAATGTGCCGCACTATATTGCCGCCGCAGCTCCCTTTGCGGCTTTTGGCCTGATGTTTGCGCACACAGGCATCGGCATTATTGCCCTGCTGATCGTTTTTGCATGGAACCTGCGCACTTATTTTAAGGAAAAGGCGGTCATAGCACCTTATTTCCAGGTTTTCAACTACATCCTTCGACTGCTGGACTGCGCCGGATCTTTGGAAAAAGAAGGGCGCAAGTGCCCCGTGTTCAGACAAGAAACCGATCAGATCCCCGCCCTGCTCAATGCTTTCTCCGGCTTTCGGAGAGGCTCCTCCTTTCTTCTGGGAAATGAAGGAAGCGACTCGGACCCCTTCACAGTATGCTGCAGCAGATGCGGGGCAGGCAGGATGAGATCGATGCCCTGCTTACGATCACAGGCAGGATCGATGCCTGTATCAGCATCGCGTCCTGGCGGGAGACACTCCCTGCCTATGCAGTGCCTGTTCTTGACAACAGCAGTGATTTCTCGGTGCAGGACCTCTATCATCCCCTGCTCAAACAGGCAGTCAGCAACAGTATCACGGCAGTCCGTCCTGTCCTTCTGACGGGCTCCAATGCCTCCGGCAAATCCACTTTCCTAAAGGCAGCCGCCCTGTGTGCCCTTTTGTCGCAGACGGTCGGTATTGCCCCGGCAGGCAGCTATCGTGGGGCGTTTTACAGGATCTTTACCTCTATGGCCCTCAGGGACAGCCTGCAGGACGGAGAGAGCTATTTTATCGTGGAGATCAAGTCCCTGAGGAGAATTCTGGATGCATCCGGCAATCCTTCTGAAGATACCCTTCATGCAGAAATACCAGGAGATCCCTTGCATACGGATGCTTCCATGTATACGGATGCTTCCCTGCATACGGATGCGGAAGGCAAAAAGGAGACAAGAGGCGATCATGCGTATAACCCTGCACATAACCCTGTGCTGTGCTGTATAGACGAAGTCCTTCGCGGGACCAATACCGTGGAGCGGATTGCTGCCTCTGCAGAGATCCTCAGATGTTTTGCACAGACAAAGACACTATGTTTTGCGGCTACACACGACCTGGAACTGACAGGTCTTCTGGAAGATGTCTATGACAACTACCACTTCAGCGAGCAGATCGTGGACGGCGATGTATGTTTCTCTTACAAGCTGAAGACAGGTCCTTCCAACTCCTGCAATGCCATCGCTCTTTTGGATTCTCTCGGATATGACCGCACCCTTGTCGAAAAGGCAAGACAGAGAGCGGACAGATTTCTGTCCCTGGGAAGCTGGCAGCAGAACGATCAAAACGTGTAAACGGAGGTAACAGTCACATCGATGAAAGTACTCATCTTTACGGACGGTGCCGCCCGGGGCAATCCGGACGGTCCCGGAGGATATGGAGCAGTATTACGGATTCAGAACGCGCAGGGTGAGACCCTGGAAAAGGAACTGTCCGGCGGATACCCGCATACCACCAACAACCGCATGGAACTCATGGCAGTCATTGCAGCTCTGGAAGAGGTGGGACGTCTGGGAGAACCCTGTGAGGGTCTGATCTATTCAGATTCCCGATATGTGGTAGACGCTTTTTCCAAAAACTGGATCACCAACTGGAAGAAAAACGGCTGGGTCACTGCCTCCAGAACACCGGTCAAGAATCAGGATCTGTGGACACGGCTTCTGGATGCCATGGAGCCCCACCGTTTCAGTTTCCGCTGGGTGAAAGGACATGCGGATCATCCGGAAAATGAGCGCTGCGACAGACTGGCAACAGCCGCTGCAGACAAAGTCGGCTGGGACCTGAATGATACGGCACAGCCCTTTACACAGGCATCCGAATGGTACAAGGCCGGCACCGGGCCTGTAAATAAGAGCAAAACGATCATTTCCTCCGGAGGGACCCTCAGCAGCAATGGAGGCAGGCCCTCCACCGCCGACACCCCGGGAAGCGGAGCAGAAAGCTTTGCCGGCCCCCTGCGCAATGCCGCAGACAAAGCGCACAGCACAGCCGGGGCTCCCGACGACCAATCGCCAAAGACCATACAGGTCCGTTATTTCAGCGACAGGATCGAAAAGCTGCAGCCCCCCACCAACAGTGCCAACTGGGTCGATCTTCGGTCCGCGGAGGACGTAGTCCTCAAACAGGGCGAATTCCGCCTGATCAGCCTTGGTGTAGCCATGAAGCTGCCCGAAGGTTATGAGGCCCATATCGTTCCCCGAAGCAGCACCTATAAAAACTTCGGTATCATCCAGGCCAACCACCACGGAGTTGTAGACAATGCCTACAGCGGCGACAACGATCTGTGGAGAATGCCTGTGATCGCCATGCGGGACACAGAGATCCATGTCAACGACAGGATCTGCCAGTTCCGGATCGAACGCCGTCAGCCGGATATCATTTTTGAGGAAGTCGAACATCTGGACGACACAGACCGCGGCGGTTTCGGATCTACCGGCGTTCAGTAAAAAAAGATGGTGAAGTCAAAAGGTTTATAATGAAACGATGTTCCCTGACCGACTTTTGACCTTTACATCATAATCAGCAATGTCAACCTAAACGAATACATCACATTTTGGAGCAGACTATGAAAATCAGAACCAGATACGCCCCCAGCCCTACAGGCCGTATGCATGTCGGAAACCTGCGTACCGCACTTTATGCTTATCTCATTGCCAAACACGAAGGCGGCGATTTTATTCTCCGTATTGAGGATACAGACCAGGTCCGTCAGGTCGAAGGCGCTGTCGAGATCATTAACCGCACGCTTGAAGAGACAAAACTCATCCCCGATGAGAGCCCTGACAAGGACGGCGGCGTAGGCCCTTATGTGCAGAGCGAACGCGTCGCTGCAGGAATCTATATGAAGTATGCGAAGGAACTGATCGACAAGGGCGAAGCATATTACTGCTTTTGCACACCGGAGCGTCTGGCGACTCTGACACAGACGATCGAGGGCAAGGAGATCAATGTTTACGACAAACACTGTCTGCACCTTTCCAAAGAGGAGATTGAAAAGAATCTTGCGGAAGGCAAACCTTTTGTCATCCGTCAGAATAATCCTCAGGAAGGAACTACAACCTTCACAGATGAACTCTACGGCGATGTCACAGTCGAGAACAAGGAGCTGGACGACATGATCCTCATCAAGTCCGACGGTTATCCCACCTACAACTTCGCCAACGTCGTCGACGACCATTTGATGGGCATCACGCATGTCATCCGCGGCAACGAATATATTTCCTCCACACCCAAGTACAATCGCCTCTACGAGGCCTTCGGCTGGGAGATTCCCAAATATATCCACTGCCCTCTGATTACGGACGAAGACCATCACAAACTGTCCAAGCGCAGCGGTCACTCCTCCTATGAGGATCTGATCGAGCAGGGATTTGTCTCCGAAGCTGTCGTCAACTTTATCGCTCTCCTGGGCTGGTCACCGGACAGCGACCGCGAGATCTTCTCCCTGGAAGAGCTGGTCGAGCAGTTTGACTACCACCGCATGGGACGTTCTCCTTCCGTCTTTGACTACACAAAGCTCCGCTGGATGAACGGAGAGTATCTCAAGGCCATGGACCCCGATGTCTTCTATGCGCAGGCAGAGCCCTGGCTCAAAAAGGCCATTACCAAAGACCTTGACCTTCGCAAGATTTCCGAGATGGTCCGCACCAGAATCGAAATCTGGCCCGATATTCCGGACATGGTTTCCTTCTTTGAGGAACTTCCGGAATATGACACAGAGCTCTATCGCCATAAGAAGATGAAGACGAATCCCGAGACCGCCCTCACGGTCCTTCAGGAAGTCCTGCCTGTTCTTGAGAAACAGGAAGTATGGACAAATGACGAGCTCTTCAACTCTCTCAAGGCCTTTATCCAGGAGAAAGGCTACAAGAACGGCTACGTACTTTGGCCGGTCCGGATCGCCGTATCCGGCAGGAGTGTTACGCCTGCCGGCGCAACGGAAATCCTTGAGATACTGGGCAAAGAGGAGTCTATTGCCAGGATCCGCAAGTCCATTGACATGCTTTCCAGGTAATCAGGTTTTTTTTACCGGACAATGCATTTGCTTTGGCAAAATGGTGCAGTTACATGCATGCATCTTTCCTCGCACAATACCAGCGTGCTATTCTTGAATCCTGCTTTCTTTTTTTTGTGAGGTGCAGATGAGTCACACAAGTAAACAGAAAGCCGATCCGGCACAGGAAACCGCCATCCATCATGTGGCGGGGCCCTGTGCCGTTATTGCCGGTCCCGGAAGCGGAAAAACATTTGTACTGGTGGAACGGATCCGATATCTGATCGAAACAGTGGGAGTGGATCCGTCCTCTGTTCTGGTTCTCACATTTTCCCGGGCGGCCGCCGCACAGATGCGAAGACGGTTTCTGGAGTCCTGCGGCCATACGGAAACTGTTTTCGGGACCTTTCACTCTGTCTTTTTCAGGATCCTGCAGGAGGGAGCTGCGCATCAGCTGCACCTGATTGATCCGCAGGAAAAACAGGCCTATCTGCAGCATCTCTGCCGCCTGCACCCTGCTTTTTTGCCAAAGGACTCTACACCGGAGGAACTGCAGCTGCTGATCAGCCGATACAAGAACGGTCTTTTATGCAGACAGGAATGGGCAGCGGAGCTTGCAGGAGCCTATGATGCTTATGCTTATCTCGAGGGCAGAAATCAGCTGGACTTCGATGATATGATCCTGCGCTGCAGAAAGCTTCTGACAGAAAAACCTGAGGCTCTGAATCTCTGGAGACAAAGGTTTAAATGGATCCTGGTGGATGAATTCCAGGATGTAAGCCCTGCTCAGTATGATGTTTTGTGTCTGCTTGCCGCCCCGGCCAACAATCTTTTCGTTGTAGGTGACGACGATCAGTCCATCTACGGCTTTCGAGGTGCTGACCCCGGGATAATGCGGCGGTTTCTGAAAGATTTTAAAGCAGATACAGAAAACGGCGGAAAAACCGGAAGCAGACAGGCATTCTTTGACGGAACACTGCGAGGGACCGGGGAAAATCCACCCGGGGCGCGGGTCATCTTCCTGTCTGCAAACTACCGCTGCGGCAGCAGCATCCTGGAGGCCGCAGATTCCCTGATCCGCTGCAATACATTTCGGATCGACAAGGATCTCCGGGCGGGAACAGATCTGCGCGGCCGTTTTTTGTGTCGTCCCTTTTCCGACCGCGTCCTCCAGTACAGCTTCATCGGAGAAGAACTTCAACATATGACGCCTGCAGACCGGAAAAAAAGTGCCGTGATATTCCGCACGCACAGTGCAGCAGGGCAGTTTCTGCGGATTCTTGCTGAAAAAGGCGTTCCCTTTTCAGCATCCGGTGTCACGG
>ONXK01000138.1 GCA_900321785.1 uncultured Lachnospiraceae bacterium
GCCTCCGTTCCTGCCGTATCCGCAGACGTTGCCTCTGACACTGTAGCAGCCGTATCCGCAGACATTGCCTCATCTGCTGTGTCTTTCTTCTCTTTTTTCTCTTTTTTCGAAAAAGCTTCTTTGGGAAGCAGGCTTTGGTCTACACTCTCATCCAGGAAATACACGCATCCGATATAACCGTCTTTTTTACCCAGAAGACCATTGGGGTCATTCTCCGGTGTCACCGCCTCTGCCTGTATCACTGTTTTGATCCGTCCCAGCCGTTCCTTTACAAACCGGTCCGACGGCTTTGTGATGTTCGCAAGCATGCGGATGCTGTTCTCATAGTTTTTCTGTGCTGTCCCGACTTCATTTATCTCTTCAGAAAAATCCGGCACTTCAGGGACGGCAGGAATCTTTCCTTTCGCATCTTCTGCCATTTCCCGGGCTGTTTCCGCCTCATCCTGCAAGAGTGCCAGTTCCTTCGTGCTGAAGACAGCAGGCACAGTCCGGATTTCAAAAGGATCGATCAGCACCGGCGCTTCCGTCAAAGACTTGCGGGCTTTCTCAACTGCCTTCTCCAGTTTTTTCTGTGTGTCGGGCTCATATGCCTCTCCGCCCTTTTTCAGGACTGCATCCGCGCTGTCCAGGGCTGTCTGCAGTTTTGTATTCTCATCAGCAATACCGGCTGCAGCCTCATTATAGGGACTGATCGCGTCGTTGTATTCCTGCGCAGCTGCGTTATAGGCCTCTACTGCGGATGACGCCGCTTTTCTCGCATTCCAGATCCTGTATATAAAAAAGCAGGCCGCCAGCAGGACCACCGCAGCAGCCACGGCCAATATCTTTTTCTTCATATTTCAGTCATGACCTCCCTTGTGATAGAATAAGCAGAGAAATACCTTATTTCCTTATTTCAAGACCCGCGCAATTTCAAGACACGTGCAAGTTCAAGACCCGCTCAATTTCAAGACTCGCTCAGCTTTTCCCGGCAGGCCGCTCCTTGTGCCTCTTACCGGGAGACCCCGGAGGGCTTATGTATCAATCGCAAAAGAAATTCCCTGGCTTCAGAGTACGCTTTTCATTATTTCTGACAGCAGTATTCCTCTTATCTATGTTTCCCATGCGGGCAGGCGCTTACGCCCCCTGGAAACACGAATACACGCTTCGCGGAGATGAATCCTTTCAGGAACATGCGCGGTATATCATCGAGACAGGGATCACTCCGCCTTCAGAAGAGGGCGAAGTCTATTATGCGGGACCGTCTGATAATATACAGGGAATCATCAACAGCCTGGAGCCCGGGGACACCTTGTACCTGAATGGGGGCGTTTACAATCGCAAGCTCCGGCTCTACAGCGGTGTGAGAGGCACAGAAGATGCATATATCACCATTGCCGCTGCTCCCGGTGAGGAGGTCGTTTTTGACGGTTCCGGGCTCAACGGCCACGACCAGGACCAGGACGGGCCGTCTATGTTCTGGCTTTACGGATGCTCTTATGTCCAGCTCTCCGGATTTGAAATCCGGAACGCACACGGGCGTGATGCCAGCGCGGTCCTGCTTGAACCGGGGACACACCACGTTGTCGTCAGCGATCTGTACCTGCACAATATCTCTACACCGAGTCCCAAAAGCGAGGACCACTGTGCCAATGCGATCCTGCTGATGGGCCGCAGCCGCAGCACCATTTCCAATGTCCTTCTCTTCCGCAACACGATTGAAAACTGTGAAACGGGGTGGTCGGAGGCCATCGCTGTCAGTTCCAATGTGGAAGACGTCAATATCGTGGGAAACAATCTCGATGATACCGGGAACATTGCCATCTGCTTCTCCGGAAACTACGGAAATTCCCCCTCCAGTGTCGATTATCCCCGGGGAGGGCTGGTCTACGGAAATACCATTACCAACTGCCACTGCGTCTATGATACCGGTTTTGCTATCTATGCGGACGGCACCCAAAATGTCGATTTCATCGGAAACACCGTCAAAAACTGTGATGGCGGCATCGAAGCAGGCGCGGAGCACGGCGGCCATTCCACCAGCAATATATTGATCGCGGATAATCTTCTGACCGACTGCGCCGAAGCAGCCGTCGGTGTGGGCACGCCCGGAGGCGGCGGCCACGTCAACTCCGTCACCGTAACCGGGAACCGCTACCGCCATGTCGGCTGGCTCAGCGGAGGCGCATCCATTCTCCGTTTCGGCGCCAGCAATGTCAGCTCATCGGGGAACAGCTACATCGAAAATGACGAGGACATGGATCTTCCCGTTTTTGAGACCTTCGAAAATCCTGCACTCCACTGATATAACATGGCATGATGCTTTTATGCACACCGGCAGACGAAAAGTGCCGCCATAGCTGCCACCAGTTCACAGGTCTGTGTGAACCATCCGGACAGATCCCCGGTCGTGCCGCCGAATATTTTCACTGCCATTTGGCGATAATATAAGAACACTGCCATAGCGGCCAGCAGGGCGCACACTGCGGGCATGGGAAAGGCAAAGGCCGGACTCAGGACGAGCATTACCGCGCCCGTGACCAGTGTGGCTGCCGCCATGATCACTGCAGTCGGGCTTGCAGCCGGATCTGTCTCCTGGCGGAGCATCCCGTCTTTTTTTGCCTTGGGAAAGGTTACTGCTGCAAAGGCGCTGAGTGTACGCGAGAGCACAAACAGAAGGCACAGCAGTGGAATATCATCTTTCCCGGCCTCTGTCCAGATCCCAAGATCCAGAATAAAATATACGATCCCGCCGAGGACTGCGAAAGCTCCCACATGCGGGTCCTTTAAGATCTCCAGCCTTTTTTCACGGCTTCCGTAAGAATGGATGGCGTCACAGGTATCCATAAAGCCGTCCATATGGATTCCGCCTGACAGCATGACAGGCAATACCGTCAGGATCGCTCCGCGGAAAACTGTCCCGAAGGAAAAATATCCCAGCAGCATATAAGCCGCCCACTGTATCAGACCGATCACTGCTCCGACCAGCGGAAGAAAGCAGATGCACCATCGCATGCTTTTCTCATTCCATTTTGCCTGCGGAACCGGAATGCGGGAATATAAGGAAAAAGCCATCAGCACCGAATCCAGCATATCTCTTCCTGCCTTTTGTTCATCTTTCAAGTCTCTTTAAGTCAGTTCAACCGGAAACGATAGCCAACGCCTCTGATGGTCTCGATCCATGCCGATGCATCACCCAGCTTTGAGCGGATCTTCCGGATATGGACATCCAGGGTCCGGTTCTCCGGTTCGGAGCCCAGATCCCAGATCCTGTCCAGAAGAACATCTCTGGTCATAACATACCCTTCATTTTCCACCAGAAGAAGCAGAAGCTGGTACTCCTTATTTGTAAGGGAGATTTCCGTATCCTCCACGAACACTTCGTATCGTTTCGGGTAGATCCGCAGGACTCCGTACTGAAGGATATCCTGCTCGCGGGCTGCAGCCTCTGCCGCAGGGAAAGCGTTTTCGGATGCTCCTGCAGACAACTCCTCCGATGATCCTGCCATTGTTCTCCCCGGGGATACTTCCGCCGACGGAGCATCAGAAGTCTCCTGGGAGTCCGGCGCGGCATTGACTGCCGCACCTGCTTCTGCCCGCCGCAGTACTGCGCGTACTCTGGCGAGAAGTTCCATCATACCGAAAGGTTTTGCAACATAATCGTCCGCGCCGGCATCCAGCCCTTCAACATGGTCATATTCCGTGCTTTTTGCGGTCAGCATGATCACAGGCATGCCCGCTGTCTGCGGATCCGCGCGAAGTTTTTTCAGGATACTGATGCCGTCCTCCTCGGGAAGCATGATATCCAGCAGGAGAAGTGACGGAATCCTGTCCTGCAGTGCTTTGTAAAAAGCAGACGGAACCGCGAATCCCGCCGCCTCATATCCCTGGCTTTCCAGGGCATAGGTGACCAGTTTACGTATACTGTCGTCATCTTCCAGAATATAGATCATCTTCCCATTTCCTTTTCATCAGCTGCTGACTTCTTTCTTAATTATTGTAGCTCATTTCCTGTTTTGCTTGCAAGGGGCGCCCGGGCAGGATGAACTTGCAGGCGGCCAACAGGTTACAGACCCTGCTGAAAATAGTGATGCACAAAAGGCGTCCTCAAAATCAGGAAGGTCGGCACTGTAACAGCCAGGAATATTTAACATAGATTTTACATAGCACATCCCCTATGGTTAACATCAGTCCTGTATTATTTTAACGATTATGTCGTCTATTGGCACATCTGTGTTAATCGAACCGGCTAATGCTGCAATCCTGCAGCTGCCTGCCTCATTCATCTTTTTCACGAAAGGAGACGCCGTGGATATCACACAAGTTATTGCACTTCTAAGCGGCATAGCACTCTTTCTGTTCGGTATGTCCCTGATGGGAGACGGTCTGAAAAAGGTCTCCGGCGACAAACTGGAGCCCATTCTGTATAAGCTGTCAGGTACACCGCTCAGAGGGCTGCTGTTGGGAACTGGCGTTACGGCAGTTATTCAGTCATCATCCGCAACCGCTGTTATGATCGTTGGATTTGTCAGCGCGGGTATGATGAAAGTTTCACAGGGTATCAGCGTCATTCTGGGCGCGATCCTGGGAACCAGTATTACCGGCTGGGTCATCTGTCTTAGTTACCTTGATTCCGGAAGCGGTCTGGCAAAGCTTCTGTCAACTGCCACTCTGACCGGCGTTGTTGCCGTCATCGGCATCCTGCTCCGCACCGTCAGTAAAAAGAACTCCACCAAGCACGTCGGAGATATTCTGATGGGTTTTGTCGTCCTGATGGTCGGTATGAGCACCATGAGCGGCGCAGTCAGCGGACTGAAGGAGCAGCCCTGGTTCACAAGTGTACTGACATCCCTGTCCAATCCGATCCTGGGTATCCTTGTAGGTGTGCTCTTTACGGCCCTCCTGCAGTCTGCTTCCGCAGCCGTCGGTATCGTACAGGCTCTCTCTGTCACAGGCGCCATGCAGTTTGAGGAAGCTTTCCCTCTTCTGCTGGGTATTTCTGTCGGTGCAGCGGTTCCCGTCATGCTTTCCGCACTCGGTACCAATTCCAAGGGCAAACGTGTTTCCATGGTTTATCCGATTGCGAC
>ONXK01000136.1 GCA_900321785.1 uncultured Lachnospiraceae bacterium
CAGATGGAAGCAGACCGGAAGAATCCGGACTATGCCTTTTTCTCCCTGTTTCAGGATAAACTCCTCTGGATCTCGAGGGGCTGTCAGAAGCGGGGCATCTCTTACATGGAAATCTCCGACACAGGTCTTGTCAAGCCCGATCAGGCGGCATCACTCCTGGGACAGTTCCACGAATCCATGCCCGCCATCACCCGGGAGACAGGGGTGGTCCTCCGCCTGCTCGCCTCCTTCCGACGGATCCCCCTGACCATTGTCCGTGACCAGGTGGAGCCGCAGCGTGTGGTCCAGGACCAGGTTCGTACCCTGCGGGCAGTCGCCTGCGATCCCTATGTGGCAGGATCCGATATCATCGGTGAAGAAATCAATGATATACGGGATCTGCGTCCTCTGATCCATGAACTGGTCTCCATCGCAGGTGACAATCCGGGCTTTGTCATCCGCATCCATGCAGGAGAAAATGATTCCCTCAAAAACAACGTGGCGGAAAGTCTGCGCTGTGTGAAGGAATCTCTTTCGCCCGGTCAGTCCATGCCTCCCATGCGGATCGGTCACGGCCTCTATACCGCCAACCTTAAATCCCTGAGAGGAAAACAGCTGATTGAAGATCTGCGGGAATCCGGTACAGTACTGGAATTCCAGCTGACCTCCAATGTACGGCTCAACAATCTCAGCGTCCTGCGCCGGCACCCGCTCAAACAGTATCTGGCAAACGGTATTTCCTGCGTACAGGGTACAGACGGCGGAGCCATTTACGGAACAGACTCCATTGATGAACAGCTGGCCCTGGAACGCCTGCTGGACCTCTCCTATGATGATATGATGTCCATGAAAAAAGCGGAAGACCGCGTTCTTGCCGCCTCCATGGAAACCTTCCTGCGCAAACAGTCTGCCTTTGCTGCACTCTGCGGGCAGAATGACCCCATGGACTTTTTGAACGAACAGATCCGCAAGGCCCCCCTTCCGGACCACGACCTCATGATCGGCCGCGGCCGTCTGGAGAGCATTGTCTGCCTTAAGGACCAGGTACGGGAGATGCCGACCGATAAAGTTCCTGTCATCGTTCTGGGAGGAAGCTTCAATACAGACCGGCGCTCGACCAAAATGCAGGAATGGGCACAGGATATGCTGAAGAGGATCGCAGAAGGAGCGGATCCCGAAAAAGTCTTTTTTGTGATCGGATACAAGATGCTGGCATATGAAAGAGAACTTGTCAGGCTGTGTAATGGCAGATTCGAAATCTTTGCGATCGTTCCCACCCAGCTGACAGAGCAGGAAGCGGCCAGGCTCAAAAAGAGCTGCGTCGGCATCCGCATTTCCATCGAATCCGTCGGCATGGGACTTTACAAAAGTTTCTCCTACGAAATATTCAAGCGGCGTCCATCCGTTGTTGCCGCCCTGGACGGCAACTCTGCCGGCACCAACGTAGTCCAGGAAGCCAGAAACGGCAAACGAAAAGCCCGGATCTTTGTCAACCGCCATGCCGTGAGCCTCTATTCCAAAGCACAGACCCTGCGGGGCTATGCCAGTATCATAGACAGCCCGGACGCGGCTGACAGGATTCTCGAAGCCGCCGACGATGTCTGGCAGGAAATGCAGACATACTAATGATAGCTACAGGAGAAGTTACATGAATCTATTCCTTGCAAGCCTGCTGTTTTCCGTCATCATTTTGATCTACTGGATCATACTGGAATTGTTTACAGTGATGTTCCGCATTACCGGCCTTCCGGATGACAAGGCTCGTTTTCAGGTCCTTTCGCTTCTGACAGGAGCCGGTTTCACAACGCGGGAAAGCGAGAGTATTCTTTCCTCCAAAATGCGCCGCAAGCTTGCGCAGGTGACTATGCTCTTCGGTTATGTTTTTAATATTTCCATCGTATCGGCTTTTGTAAACATCTTCTTCTCCCTGAAATCTGCACAGGTTGATAATTTCTTTCTTGGAATTGTCGTTCCTCTGTCAATTGCAGCCCTGGTCATCATGCTGATCAGGACCAGGTTTATCCGGAAAAGGATCGATATGCTCCTGAGCCAGATCGCCGGAAAGATCATGAAGCAGGACAAAGTAAACACGGTCCTCCTCATGGATTATATCGGTCACGATTCCATCGCCAATGTCATCCTCAAAAAAATACCCGAACATCTCCAGCATAAGACCCTTGCGGAAAGCAGACTGAAACAGGAGCACAGCATCCTCGTTCTTCTGGTCGAGAGAGACGGTTTCAAGCCCGAAGCTGCCGTTGCGGGTACAGTGTTCAGACCCGGCGACAGACTGACTGTTTTCGGACGTTATGACGAGATCAGCCGCGTCTTCCAGGCGGAGGAAAGATTTTTCTAGAACATCACACCTCTTTTTCCATCACCATATCTGTCAGTGCACCGGATAGCAGCGTCTCCGGCCTCGTGCCCGGGAAGATCCAGCGGTCTGCAAGGTCTGCCGGCAGGATCAGCGGCATGCGGTTGTGGATGCGGGCGACTTCCGCAGAAGGCTCCTTTGTCAGTACCGTAAAGACGGGAAGCCCGTCCTCAATGCGGTACAGGCCGCAGAGCCATGTGACAGATGCGTCCCTCGGGCGGATCCTGTATTTACTGCCGACTCTGATCTTCCCGGTATCATCGTCGTACAAATGCTCCCACTCATAATACCAGGAAGCCGGAATCATGCATCGGCAGCGTTTCCATGCTTCCCGAAAGGTCGGTTTCTGTGCAGCCGTCTCTGATCTCGCATTCACAAGAAGAGACCTGCCGGGAATCTGAAATCCCCACCTCATCGGGAAAACTTTTTTTGCCCCGCTCTGCCCCGTCGCGATGACAGGTACCACATTGGAGGGGCGGATCTCACCGGATGTAAGGATATTGTACCCTGCCTCCTCAAAGCGCCGCACAAGCCCTGACCTCTGCATCTGTATGATCACTTCCCGGATCTCGTCCGTATCAGGTTCCACATAGAATCGTGTACACATATACACTTCCTTTCAAAAAAAATCCCGGCACCCGGCCTCTCCCCGGGGACTGAACAAAGGTCCTGCAGCCGCTTGTGCTCTTTAAGGAGACTCTTCGCAAACAAGCTTTTGTCTTAACAACATTATATGAGTTGCCCGGCAAATGGGCACATTGCTGCATGAGCCCCGCGCTTTTTACGCAATGTGCCCTCATTTGTCCTTTGGCTCATTATATACGCCGCCGCCCGTCTCCGCCACCTCAGCGGCCGGATTCTTTCTGACGGATTGTCAGCGGTATTTTTCCGCTTTTGGGGTTTCTCTGCAGACGACTGCGATGGATTATTTCATAATGGACATTCTGCATTTTTTTGTGCCTGAGCATTTCATCAAGCTGCCTGCGGATCTCCCCTTCTATTGCCGGATCGGACGATTCCATTATGCAGTCGACATAAAACAGTTCATCGTTTTTCTGGATAAACTGATAGGATGTGAGTCCCTTGACATTTAAATCATCCAGAACCAGCGGATGAAGAAAGTCGGGATTCCCGTCCTCATTCCTGAACCATAAAATATCTTCATCCCTGCCCAGGATCCGGTCAATGTGCGTAAACGGCAGTTCCCCGCGTCCGGTGCGGGAAAATCCCTCAACCAGATCATCGAGCCTGTACCGGATCAGCGGAAACAGAGGATTATAGAGAGGCGTCAGTATCAGATGCCCTTTATCATCCACTTCCGCATAATTCATATCGTCAAAGAGATACATCCCCTGATACCAGCTGCTTCCCGCTCCCACCATCAATGACTCACAGCATCCATAATAATCTATGACGTCTGCATCAAAGCATTTCTCAAATTCCATCTTCAGATCTTCTTTCAGCGGTTCTCCCCCGGTAATGACCTTTAAAGGATGCAGATCGATCTTACCCTCCTTCTGCAGATCCAGCAGCATGGCAAGGCAGGACGGGTAACCCGACAGAAAGTTCGGACAGAAGTCCCCTGTCTTCTCCACCCATTCTGCAAGCGGTTCGGAAGCATTTAAGACAATACATTTCGCGTGATATCGGGACAGCCCGTCTGTAAGGAGCAGGGCACTGGCATATCCTTCTCCTACCGACGCCGCATGTATGTTGCGGATCGGCAGATCCCTCCACCCGACTCTCTTCTTTCCTCCCAGATTGCTGAGGCGGACAAAATTTGCTTCAACCATGGTCATCGCACGTCTGCTGTACAGAAACTGTAATGGAATGCCTGTACTTCCCGAACTGTGTATCACGGCCGCTTTCTTTTTCGGGATCCATTCACCTGTCCGGTCTTTTCGTAAGGAGACCGTCGAAAAATCCGCATAGTTCTTTCTCACGTCTTCTTTCGTGATGCAGGGAATGTCACCGGGTTCTATAACTCTTAAATCTTCATAACAAATCCCCGACCGCCCCCAGAAGGCGGGATAAAAACGCGTATTCTTCCAGGCATGTTCCAGCATCCTGCGAAAGGCGGCGATGCTTTCTGTTTGAATCTGATCTGCAGATTTTCCCGCGTTCTTCCATAACCTTCCGCACTGTAATGAAAAGTCTATCAACGACATAATCTGCCTCCTTCATTTTGACTCAATAATGTAACTGAAAACAATCAACACGTTACTAATACGTTAATGCCAAAGTGCTAAGCTTATTTCATTTACAACATATAAACAAACGAGGAGGCGTGTCATGATAAATGTCGGAAACAGTTTAAAAAAATTCGGTATCGAACAGACCTTTAACTATGTTTACAAAAATCCTGAACCCAATCTGAAAAAGCTGATGGACTGGGCAGACAATTTTGCGAAAGGCGCTCTGGAGCCGCAGCGAAAAGTAATCCGGAATGTTATCGAAAATCCGGATCACCCTTATCACGACTTTGTTCTGCACATGTTCCGTGATATTGATCCTGATGTTTTCAAAAAGGTAGTCACAAATTTCTTTATCAATGCCAACCTTGCCACCAACAATTATCAGGAAAAACTCAGGAAGAAATATAACTGCAATATTCCATGGGCAATTCTTCTGGACCCCACCAGTGCCTGTAACCTGCACTGTACCGGGTGCTGGGCGGCAACGTATGGCAACAGGCTCAACCTCAGCCTGAATGAGATTGACGGTATCATTCGATATATCTACACCGGAGGGGAGCCCATGGTCCGCAAAGACGACCTGATCCGCCTGTGTGAAAAACACAACGACTGTATTTTTCTGTGCTTTACCAACGGCACACTGATTGATGATGCCTTTGCAGAGAAGATGCGCAGGGTGGGCAACTTCATTCCCGCAATCTCTCTGGAGGGCTTTGAAGAAGCAACCGACAGCCGCCGCGGGAAGGGCGTCTATCAGAAAGTTATCCAGGCTATGGAAATCCTGCACGCACATAAACTCCCCTATGGAATTTCCTCCTGCTATACCAGCGTCAACTATGATTCCATTACCTCCGAGGAGTACTATGACAAGCTCATTGAAATGGGCGCCTACTTTATCTGGTATTTCCACTATATGCCCGTAGGCAATGATGCGGCTCCCGAACTCCTTCCCACACCGGAACAAAGAGAACTTGTCTACAGGCGTGTCCGCAAATATCGCGCGGAGAAGCCCCTCTTTGCCATGGACTTCCAGAACGATGCGGAATATGTCGGCGGATGCATTGCCGGCGGACACAATTATCTCCACATCAACGCAAACGGTGATGTAGACCCCTGCGTATTCATCCATTACTCTGACTCAAATATCCGAAAAAAGACACTGCTCGAATGTCTGCGGTCCCCGATGTTCATGGCATATCATGACAACATGCCCTTCAATGACAACATGTTCCGGCCATGCCCGATGCTGGAAAACCCGGAAAAAATCAGACAAATGGTCAATGCAGCGGGCGCTCATTCCACGGACCTGCAGTCTCCGGAGAGTGTTGAACATCTGACGGCAAAAACGGAGCCCTATGCAGAAAAATGGACCCCGAAGGCTGATGAAATGTGGAAAGAACGTTTGCGTGAGAAACAGAAGGCCTGAAACAGGGGTACATAAAGAATCCCGAACGCTTTTTTCGCACCGCTGTTTGTGTCGGAGCGCCGCAAACAGCCCTGACGGCAGACGGGAAACCGACAATTTCAAAGTCTGTATGGAAAAGAATTTGAAATGCGGATTTCCCGTCTCCGCCGTCCCGCAAAGCGCTCCGGACAGGAGGATACTATGAAATATTGGCAGTCCCTTCTTTCAAAAGGATACAAAGATATTGAATCTTTACAGAAGCTGTTTTCAATCCCGCCGGAGGAAATACAATCCTTAAAAATCATTCAGGAACAATATCCGGTATTTGTGAATCCCTACTATCTCTATCTGATCGACAGAACGGATCCGAATGACCCCATTCAGAAGATGAGCATCCCCAGCATAGAAGAGCTGAACAAAACGGGGAGTTTTGATACAAGCGGAGAACAGTCCAATACAGTCCTTCCCGGGCTGCAGCACAAATATAATGAAACCGTCCTGCTCTTATCAACAAACCAGTGCGCCATGTACTGCCGGCACTGTTTCCGAAAACGACTGGTAGGACTGACGGAGGACGAAATATGCAGCAAGATCGGAGAAATCACATCCTATATACTGAAACACCCCGAGATCAACAATGTTCTGATCAGCGGCGGGGACGCCTTTATGAACAGCAATGAAACCATCTCCCGTTATCTATCCGCGCTCTGCTCTATTCCACATTTAGACTTTATCCGCTTCGGGACACGAACACCGGTTGTCCTTCCCCAGAGAATCACCTCCGACAGCGAACTTACCGATCTTCTGCGCATCTATTCCCAAAAGAAAAAGATTTATGTTGTAACACAATTTAATCACCCCAAAGAAATCACCTACGAATCCACAGCAGCTGTCGAGGCACTGCTGACAAACGGAATTCCCGTTCGAAATCAAACAGTGCTGCTGAAAGGCGTAAACGATGACAGTTCCGTACTGGGGCAGCTTCTGCGGCAGCTCACGTCGATCGGTGTGCTCCCCTACTATGTTTTTCAATGCCGGCCTGTCACAGGTGTAATGAATCATTTTCAGGTTCCTCTCAGACGAGGGTACCGTATCGTACAGGATGCTTCACAGATGCAGAACGGACAGGGAAAAAGCTTTCGTTTTATGATGTCACATGTGTCGGGAAAAATTGAGATCCTGGGTCCTTTGGAT
>ONXK01000272.1 GCA_900321785.1 uncultured Lachnospiraceae bacterium
TTGGTTCCAAAAGGATCCTGGTACAGGATCTTCAGGACTGTCTTGTATCCGGCCCTTGTCGTATGCTTTACGTTCTGCTTCAGATCGACATATCTCCGCGTCAGTTCATAGACCGTGTAATCATCGCCCCGAAAGGCAACGCCTCTGTCATGCTGCCGTTTGTAGTCGGCTATCTGATCCCGAAGGGCTACACAGTCCCTCTTGCCCGCAGGCAGCCGGTCCGTCGGTTCCAGTTTCCATGAGTAGAAAGCTCTCTGCTTTCCGCCCTCATAAAATGTGTATTTATATCTTCCATCTTGTGTCTGGCTCTCTCCGCTGCGCAAGATCCGGTTCTTCTTATCCCGCCGCTTTGCACTCATCGCCTTCCCTCCTTCGCAGGAGAGCCTTTCGTTACGACATGGTGAGTATACCATATATCACTCTCCCATATCAAACTTCTGAACTCCTGTCAATAAAATTCTCAAACTTTTTTCGCTTGATCAAAACCTTCACTCCGACGTGCAGAATGAAGTCATCGTTTTCATGTGTCTGTACAAGGCTCCGGATCTTTTTCTGCCCGATTCCGAAATAAGCCGCCGCTTCCTCAATCGTCAGTGTGTATTTGTCACAGAGATTGACATAGCGCGTCAGAATCGGAGCCGGCGGATCACTCGCCCGCTCTTCTATTTCTGTTGTCATGATTGGTTCCAATGCATTCACCTCTTCTGTCAAAACCTTTTATTCCAAGGCTGATCAACATACCCTCCTCGACCTTTTTCATCATGCTCCGGTCTATTCTTCCGAAATACCGGATCACCCGTTGCTTGTCTATGGTCCGTATCTGTTCGAGCTGAACCACAGACAGAACATGGTTATAACCGATCCTGCCGATATTTACATGCGTCGGCTGTCCGGTATTCTTTTCGACCCGGGACGTGATCGGCGCTATGATCAGGGTGGAACTGTGCCGGTTGCCGATATTGTTCTGAAGAACGACGACCGGTCTTTTGCCTCCCTGCTCTGAGCCCTTGAACGGATTCAGATTTGCCAGGTAGATATCTCCCCGGCGGTATACCCAGTCTGCTTTCATGAAGCTCTGCCTCCTGTGTAAAAGCAGGCCTCTGCCCAGGTATTTCTGCCCATGCAGCAGGCCCGCTGTCATTTTAACTATGATCGTCCTCCTATTTGTCCACGACACCCCGGAGAACACAGGCTATCTGCCTGTATGGGAAATTCATCAGGCGGCAGATCTGCTTTTCTGCACTCATGGGAGTCTCACCCCTCCGCGGTTCTCGCCGAGCCGTCCTTCGACGGAAGTATCATTATCCCCTTCTCCAGATCATGGCCGCCGCCGGGTGCAGCCCCGGCATTTGCAGTGGATTTGTCTCGCTCCAGGCAGGAAAATGCTCTCACTTAAAAGCGCTTCATTCCCTGGCTCTCATGGCGAATCCCTCGCAGGCTCTCTGAAAAAATCAAGAATCAGAATGTGCCTGATGAAATGTATATTCGGTTGTCAAGGTGCGTATAGCAGCTATCTCACTGCTCTGAAGTTAGTATAATAAGAAGCGACTGCCTCTTTTAGAGCCTTGGAGGCACGGTTTACCGATCCAGTCAGGCACGGTTCCTGTCTTTTCTTTACAGCATGGCCGTGATCCGCTTCAGCTGCTTTTGTACCTCCCGCAATTCCGCTCTCACTTTCCCGGACTGATCCACCTTTCCGAGAAGGAGGTAATCCATCGATACCTCAAAATAAGCTGCGATATCGATCAGCAGATCTATGGAGCCGGTCCTTGTGCCGCTCTCGATCCGCCGAAGATGGCTGTCGGTTATGTTCAATTCCTCTGCCAGTTTTTCCTGTGTCAGTTTATTTCCCTTGCGAAGCTCTCTGATTCTGGCTCCGCAGGCTTCTGTATCAAAGCTCATTGTCTTTCCTCCGAAATCTGAAATCTGGTTGTTGGGCAAATCTCAGTTCCGGAGGAGCCCGAGCTCTCTGACTTTTTGAGTACAAAAAAAGGAGGCGGCTGCTTCTGCA
>ONXK01000163.1 GCA_900321785.1 uncultured Lachnospiraceae bacterium
ACATAAGGCCTGCACACAGGCATCCTGCCAGGATGGTGCACCGCAATCTGCGTCCTTGTTTTTCGTAATAATGATTCATTGCCAGTCGTTCCTTTTTCTAATCTTCTAATCTTTATATCAGTTCCACACGAGGCTGTCATCCGGATACCATCCGGCTTTTGCCGGCTCATTCGTGTCCTGTCAGCATTGCCCATGTATACCAGGTTCCTTCCGCCCGCGGGGCCAGAGGGGTCACATAGTCGCGTGTCACCTCGCTCTCCTCAGACGTGGACCGGATGTGGACGGATGGCTGCAGCAGGGTCACCCAGCCATTGTCACTATAATAAGTGAATTCATCTCCCGGTGTAAAGGAGCTCATCTGATCCGTGGTCAGGTTGAACATGTAGTGGCGGATCCTGCTGGTCTTCCGAAGGAGACAGCGCAAAGTCCAGGTCATCCCAGGTTGCGTCGACCTCGTACCATTCCTCGTCCAGCTGCACGAGATTCCAGGCATGCTTTTCCGTTTCCTCCGCGGAGGGGCCGGCATATCCCGAGACCACAATACAGTTGATGCCTGCCCGCTGCAGCAGGTATTCATAAGCCAGGGAATACCCGTCACAGAGCGCACCCCCGGAATTGCCCCGGCTGTCTTCCACCAGCGCACCGTATGCGGTGTGTGCGTAGTCATATTCATCCGCATCTGTGTCGTACCAGGCGCTGTCGATCAGAAGATCGTGGATCTGCAGCGCAATGCCTGCGTCGGACTGTGTGAAATCAACCTTTTCCAGTATTGCATCTGCGGATTGTTCCAGACGTGCCTGCTGATCCAGATAAATACTTCTGCCGTTTTCACCGCCTGTGTCCTCACCGGTTGAGTCCAGAAGCGAGAGGACAACCTTGTATTTTCCCCCGAAGGAGGGGAGCAGATAATATTTGCACTCAAACTGTGCTTTCATCTGGGCGATCCAGAAAAGTTCGGGATGATCTCTCACAAGTGCATTATAGGCCCGGGTATAGCTTTCCGCAAATTCATCCGAAGACGGGTCCATATCCAGAAGGCGGGATTCGGTGGAGGGGCTGGCCGCATCATAGCTCTGTGCCAGAGCCAGCATGGCATCATAGATCAGCCTTTCCTCCCGGGAGATTTTCGTATAATAGTAATAAAAAATATCCTGCTGCGTGTCTTCTTCGGAGACGGCAGCCTGGTCATTGGTATTCTCTGAACCGGCCTCTGCTGTTTCTGATGATTCCGCTGTTTCCGGGTCATCGGAAGCGGGCTTTTTTTCCTCCTGCACCTGTCCGGAGTCCGTGGACAGATCCTCTGCCGCGTCCGGCTCACCGGCACTGGCACTGCCCCGGGTACTGCCGGATTCAGGAGGCGCATTCTCCCCTCCTCCAGACCCGTCGCGATCCATCAATGAATCGATCTTTTCGGCCAGCCGAAGGGTCGCATTCCCCATGATTTTCGGATATTCCCGTGTATAATGGCTGATTACGGGCAGGATGCTGTCAGGAATTGCCATAAAAGCAAAAAAAAGACAGAATACTATGATAAACACGCGGATTAGCTTTTTCAAAAAGACCCTCCATGTGGTAAACTAGAAGTTGGGCTGTTACAGGCCACCTGGCACCCGCCGTGTGTTTTTGAACGCCAGGCGGGGATGTGACCGTAATCATACGCCGATTGTAACGCCACGCTATGTAACGGATGTGGGATAAAAACGATGTATTGCTTAGCGCCGCGGGCGCCGGGCACATTGTTTTCATCATCCTATCTTACACGCCGATGGTACAAATCGTCAATCAGACAGCGGATTATCCGCGGCAGGATATATAGGTAAAGGAGCGGAAAATGACAGATATGATGAACATGACAGTGACAACTCTTGATCTGCATACAGGATATGAGGTTGTAGGTCCCGTGTGCGGTTCCTGCCGTGAGCAGTCAGATCCTGACCAGGGATTTCTGCAGGCACTTCGTGAAATCCGTAAAAGTGCTGCGCTTCTGCAGGCTGATGCGGTGATCGGGATGCGGCAGACCTGTGTCCCCATGGCAGACGGCACCGGCCGTTTTCATGTGCAGCTTTATGGA
Organism: uncultured Lachnospiraceae bacterium; assembly: GCA_900321785.1. GTDB lineage: Bacteria > Bacillota > Clostridia > Lachnospirales > Lachnospiraceae > CAG-791. The sequence continues at coordinate 2,072 of ONXK01000163.1, forward strand.
ACTGCTGTACGTAAGACAGCTCAGGCACAGGCGGATGCAGCCGGTGGAGCGGCGGCGATGGGAATGATGCCTGGCGGGGCTGCAGGACTTGGACAGAACGGCCGCCAGGAAGGTGATTTCCTTATGGACGGGTCAACACTGGTCCGCTACATCGGCCAGAGCGAATACGTGCGTGTTCCCGACGGGGTCATCAATATCGGAGCGGAGGCCTTCCACAATGCGCGTGTCGTGAGCGTTGAACTTCCTGACAGTGTTACTGAAATTCGCGAAGGCGCTTTCAGCGGCTGTGAACATCTGGAGAGAGTCCGTCTTTCCACCAGACTTCTTGTCATCCGTAAAAACGCTTTCCAGAGCTGCATTTCCCTCTCGGATATTGCTCTGCCTGCCAGCCTGCAGGAGATTGACAAAGCTGCATTTTCCGCCTGCCCCGAACTTCCCTCTGTGACGGATTTCCTCCGCCGCAAAGAAGCGGAGGCCAAGGACGCGGAATACCTGCGCAGCCGCAGGCCTGTCTGGAGAAGACAGGGACGCTGCCAGTACTGCGGCGGCTTCTTCAAGGGCGGCCTCAAGGGCGTCAAAGTCTGCAGTATGTGCGGAATGGAAAAAGATTATTGATCTTCATCCTGCTGCCGGACACTTTCCTGCAGCTTTTCCATCCTGCATTTTCCCTGCCGCAGTCTCTATTTCCTGCAGTCTTTTCCGGCTGCAGCCCTTCTGATTCGATGTGCGGCAGAGTCCCTTCTTTTCGGAAGTGTAGATACTGTACATACTGATAAAAAAACTCAGTTATCCGCTTATATTATCAGACAATTTGTGTTATAATAATTTGTAACTGTTGGGCTTTTTAGAAGCGTGCCGCGGATGCTCTTTATGGACGTTGCAAAGAGAGCACGGCAGCAGGAAGGGTGGAAGAATGGCAGCAAAAGCAGGGGCAGAAACAAAGAAAAAAACATCCACGCAGCGCCAGAAGGAAGAGGAAAAAAGAGAACGGTCAGAGAAACTGAATGCACAGAAGAGCGCGCTTGAAAGCAGGCTGGCAGCTGTGGAGGCACTGCGCAGCGGGTATGAAATACCTGTGCTCGAAGGACAGGAAGTCGAGCATACCCAGTATGGACCCGGTACTGTCGTAAGTCAGCGGGAAGCAGTGATCACAGTACGCTACGGAAACGTGGAGAAAAAGCAGAAACTTCCATTTGTAGTTGCAGGGGGGTTTATGCATCTAAAAGATTCAGAGACGGAGACGCAGCTTGTACATATGGACGATCTGGACAAGCAGAAGGCTTCCCTGGATAAGGAGATCCAGTATATCAACAGCCTTCTCGGGGATCTGGAAAAAGCCTGATTCTGAATATCAGCTGTATAGCAGGACATCCTGCGGACGCAAAGTCCATGCAGGATGTCCTTTTTTCTTTCTTTGGTCCATCAGCCGGTCTTTTTGCCGATCTGTATCCTTGTCCATCAGCCGTTCTTCTTGCGGATCTGTATCCTTGTCCATCAGCCGTTCTTTTTGCTGATCTGTCTTTTCTTTTTTTGTGTTCTGCATGTAACCATTGCCCCTTCGCTTTGCGTCTAATGAAGTAAGAGATCATTCATTACAGGTCGAAAAGAGACCGTGCGTGAGAATATAATCCGGAGGGGAAAGAGATGAAAAAGATGAATGTAAGATTTACAGCCGCGCTTGCGGCGGTCATGATTGCGGCGGGCGCACCGGCTGTCCCTGCATTTGCAGTTCAGAGAGACAGCGTTCCGGGAAGTGCGAGGGAACAGGCTTCTTCCGCAAGGGCTGTGCGTGAGCGGGACAGCCAGACAATGAACAGTCAATATCTGCTGCCTGACAGTGATACCTATTATATTACTGAAGCGGATATCAGCTGGATGGACGACAACGAGCTGATGATGGCACGCAACGAGTTTTACGCGCGGCGCGGACGCAAATTTGCCACCAAGTCGATCCAGGATTATTTCAACAGACAGGGATGGTATGAAGGAACCATCGAACCGGATGCCTTTACTTCCGAAATGTTCAATCGCTACGAACAGGCCAATGTCGATTTCATCGTTACCTATGAAAAGAAACGGAAAGAGATCCGGCAGCAGAAAGAGAGAAAACCTGTCAACGGGCTCGCGGACTCCAACCCGACAGCTGACAGGGGCGATGAGCGGTATGGCGAGATCCTGAGCCTGTACGGCGATGCCGTCCATGAAGGATGGACAGAGGAAGAGGTGGAATATGCCGGCGTCAACCGCATGGTCACAGGCGTTTCCGTTCCGGAGGAGCTCGGCTATCTTTACAGAGATCTGGATGGAGACGGAAACGGAGAACTCCTGATCGGACCCACAGACACGCAGAAGTACGGCGAGGGAGCTGTTTTCGATATCTACAGGATCGATGACGACGGCATCCCTGTCCAGGTCGCTTCCAGTGATGAAGGCTGTGCCTATTATGTATGCGAAGACAATACGATTCGAAGAGAAATGACCGGAGATGACGGACGCTGGGAGATTGACTATCTGGATCTGAATGGGGGAGAACTGGTCTGCAAGGATATGCTGGTCATGGACGAGAGCAAGGACACGGAAGAGCCCTGGTTTGTAGTTGAAAATATCGGAGAGATGGAAAGCGGCGGACTGGCAATCGCTGATGGAAATGACCGCATGGTGGACGAAGAAGGCTTCCAGGCGGACTATGAGCCGATTTCCTATGAGGACGCATCGGAACTTCGCGCGTCCTATGTCGGCGAAGCGCTCGATTACACTGCCTTTAAGTGAG
>ONXK01000137.1 GCA_900321785.1 uncultured Lachnospiraceae bacterium
AGGCGGATGCCGGTGAAGCACATGACCATGTCATGGGCATCGCAGGCTGCGATGACGTTGTCATCGCGGATGGAGCCGCCGGGCTGTGCGACGTATTTGACGCCGCTGCGGTATGCGCGCTCGATATTGTCGCCGAAGGGGAAGAAGGCGTCGGAGCCCAGGGTCACGTCGGTGTTGCCTGCAAGCCATGCTTTCTTTTCTTCAGTTGTGAAGACAGCGGGCTTCTCGGTGAAGAGGGCCTCCCACTTGCCGTCATCGAGAACGTCCATGTATTCCTCTCCGATATAGAGGTCGATAGCGTTGTCGCGGTCCGCGCGGCGGACGCCTTCTTTGAAGGGAAGGTTGAGGACCTTGGGGCACTGGCGCAGATACCAGTTGTCGGCCTTCTGACCGGCAAGGCGTGTGCAGTGGATACGGGACTGCTGGCCGGCGCCGATGCCGATGGCCTGGCCGCCCTTGACGAAGCATACGGAGTTGGACTGGGTATACTTGAGGGTGATGAGGGCGATCGCCATATCATCGCGGGCTGCGGCGGGCAGGTCTTTGTTCTTAGTCACAATGTTGGAGAAAAGAGCGTCGTCGACAACAAGCTCATTGCGGCCCTGTTCAAAAGTGATACCGTAGACCTGCTTCTTCTCGATGGGAGCAGGAACGTAGTCGGGATCCATCTGCAGGATGCAGTAGTTGCCCTTCTTTTTGCTCTTGAGGATCTCCAGGGCGTCGTCGTCATATGCGGGGGCGATGATGCCGTCGGAGACTTCGGGCTTGATCAGGTTTGCGGTGCAGGCATCGCACTTGTCGGACAGGGAGATGAAATCACCGAAGCTGGACATTCTGTCCGCGCCGCGGGCACGTGCGTAGGCACTTGCGAGGGGAGTAAGCTCTCCGGCATCCTCTACCCAGTAGATCTTTTTCTCCACCTCAGTGAGGGGAAGGCCGATGGCCGCGCCTGCAGGGGAAACATGCTTAAAAGATGTCGCCGCGGGCTTGCCGGTCGCTTTTTTGAGCTCTTTGACGAGCTGATAGCCGTTGAGGGCATCAAGCAGGTTGATGTAGCCGGGACGGCCGTTGAGTACGGTGATGGGAAGTTCCTGCCCGTCTTCCATATAGACGCGGGAAGGTTTCTGATTGGGATTGCATCCGTATTTGAGCTGAAGTTCTTTCATTTTTAATCTCCATTCCTGAGGGCTCTGTTCGACGGGCGGCAGGAAATCTGCAGCAGGTCACATGGGACGGCATCCTCATAAAAGGTACTGCGGTCCTGCTGCCGTCATGTATGTTTCGTCCGGTTTCTTATTTGTTCTTGTTGATGATACGGCTCTCTGCCGCGCCTGTCTCGATGTCGATGAAGCGGACAAAGAGGGAGACTTTATTGTCTTCGTTGAGTGCATCCCAGATGCGGCCGGCAAATGTGTCGATATCCGCAGTGAAATCATCCGCAAAGGCAAGTTTGACGGGCTCGCCGGCGAAGGAAGGCAGGGGATTGCCGTCGCCCTGGTAGGTGGAAATAAAGCGGCCCTGGCCGGCTGCGGGATTCTCATAGGCAAAGGTCTGACGCAGACATGCCGAAGGATCTCCGTCATCGGATTTGAGGATGGACATGGCAAAATTGTACTTGCCTGCTTCCACATGGAGAACGCCCGAGATCCTGGGTGTATAGTTGGGAGCATCGGGCTCAAACTCGCGGCTGCGCAGGGACTGTTCAAATGTCATCTGGCGGTCAAGGCCTTCGTAGATCGTATCTGTCTGGTCGCCGTTGGTGACGATGGTCTTGTTGCCCAGAACGCGTACGGGCGCGTAGATGATCAGGCTGGGATCTTCCATTTTGGAAGGGTCAAAGGCCTCGGTGCGGATTCCATCGCCTTCTGTGACGAAAACTCTGTTGCGGCTGTTGGAGCTTCTGCCCATGATGAAGTAGGCGATGACAGCCTTTTTGCCGTCTGCGCTCCTGCCGATGGTAATACCTCTTCCGGGGTAGCTGACTTCACGGAGAATCTTCTCAAGATCTGCCATAATTCTGTTCCTTTCCTTTCCGGCGCAATACCGGTATGACTTGCGCCCTTTCCTTTCTGTACACGTGAAAAATGATTTTATCAGATATCAGCATTTCAATCAATAAACATTTACTGTCTCCGACGTCCTTTATTTTTCCCTTTCTTTTTCAGCACACAGGGCCCGCCTGCGGCTCCTGAGAATTTGTCTGTTACGGGTCAGTCCGTGCCCAACTCAAGCGGGATTTCGAGGATCTCCTGCCTGTTGCTGAAAAAAGGCATTGTCTGGTCAACGATAAGGCAGACGGTTCCGTCGTCCCGGATCCAATACTTGTATGCATCATCGTCAACATCTTCCACATAATCTTCTATATCTGCCTTCAATATGTTGGCATAACCTTCTTTCTCGATCCATGACCAGACGGTGCGGCGCACCTTTCGCATAAGGCCGAGATCTGCCACCCCGGTCAGCTCATCCAAAGACACCTGCTCTCCGTCCGAGAGGCGGAAAGTCAAGCCGCAGTATTCATTGGTCTGTATATCCCCGGCAGTCTTCACATGTACCAGGCGCACACACATCAGACCCTTTCCGGTATAGACACCGTCCAGACCGACGTAGTCACGGTATGCAGTGTCTGCGGACGCCGTCACGACGCTGTTCATATCAGCCGGCTGTTCATTTGCAGGATCTGCAAAGTAATCATCCATCTGCTGCCTGAGGACAGCATTGATCTTTTCGGCATAGGGATAATATTCATCCTCGATCTGCACAAGGTCATAATAATGGGTAAAGAGACTGTCCTTTCCGTCGGCAAGGCTGACCGAAACAGACCGGTCATCCTTCTGTGTGACATATTTTACCTCTTGATAATCGGCAGCGATGCTCTGGAGTATCTGCGTTCTCTTTGCCTCCGCATCGGCGCGGTGCGCGGCAAAGCTCTCATCCGCCGGCTGCTGTGCGGCTGCAGCGTCGCAAAGTTCCATTACTTTTCCGTAGCAGTCACAGACCTCGGATCGGTCGGGAATATCCACAGCCTGTGCAGCCAGCTCATCCGCTCTGTACAGCTCAGCCAGGATATGTCCTTCCATAGCCTCATGGCTGGTACCGTCGATTCCTTCCGCTTTCTCGTATTCAGCGGATGCTTGTTCGTACTGCTTTTCCGCCATCAGCGCATCCGCCTTTTTCAGGGTGCGGGCAAGTCGCTTTTCGGGCAGGTTATAGATATAGCCTCCGATGGCGGCCGCCGCCAGAATGATCACAAGACCGATGATCACATGATTTTTGTTAAGCCGCATTCCTTTTTTGTTTTCACCGGAAGCGGTCGGTTCCTTTTTCTGTTCTTCCATCCTTTATCTCTCTATAACTGTTGGCCGGGAGTGTTTTCTGCCAAAACCGGTTAATAGACGGCCGTTTTCTACTGCTGCTGTACTGCCCCTTCGGCCGCAGCCATGCGTTCGCTGCGGATCTCAGCAAGCAGTGCGTTGTTTGCCTCTTCATATTCATTGAAGTAGTCCGTATCTTCGGCATCAAAAACTTCCGGATCGATCGTTCCCTGGTACCAGCTCTTACTCTCGAAATAGTCGCGGATACTGTCGGTATCGAACTTGCGGCCGTGGCGGGCATATACCTCGTTGATCGCCATCTGCAGGGAATAGTCATCGAGTTCTTCAAGTTCTTCCCTGGTATAATAGCGGCTGCCGGAATCCGCAAGTATATATTCGGATCCGTCTTCGGCTGTCACATTGTCTCCAGACAGTCCCATATCCGCAGTCACTTCCTGGTCGACGACAGATCCTGCAGCTTCTTCCTCTGCCGTTTGGTCGATAGTCTGCGCTGCGACTGCCGCACCACTGTCCTCTTCTCCGTCGACCACAGTCTGGTTATTGTCCGATAAGGACTCGTCCTCATCGGGATAATAGACCTCATTGCCGTCTTCGTCGGTGACCCAGCCGGTTTCATGGTCCTCATCATCCTCCGCGATGTACTCATCCTCCTGCTCTGTGTTTTCCTCGACATCGGCATCTTCTGCCTTCTGTGCCTCCACAGATTCGTCATGAGAAGGATCCTGCGCCTCCGCGGATTCGTCATCGGAAGTAGGATTCTCTGCCTCGACCGCCGTCTCTTCAGTCTTCTGCCCGGCAGGGGCGGGATCTACAGCATTGCTCTGTGCATTATTCTGCTGGGCGGCGCTGTCATACTCGTTCTGTGCGCTGCCGGAGGACGGCTGCGTGTTCCGGGCATACGAGGAGGCTGCCTGTCCGGAGGCAGGGGTCTGCTGACCCTGATTGAGGTTTTCCTCCTGCCGGTTATTGTCGTCGTATGTGGCAACCGTATTCTTTTCGCCGGTATCCTTTCTGCCGGAGGCAGGCCTGAACAGCATGAAAAGGAGGCTGCAGAACACCAGCGCCACCACGGCGATGGCACCGATCATGAGATAGCGGCTGACATCAGGTTTATCGCCCCCGTCTTCTGCGGAAAATCCCGCATCGGAGCCGCCGTAGATCATCCCCCTTCGGGATCCGGCTTTCCTGGAACCGCGGGGTTCGGGATCGCGCTGGCGCAGGCGCTGCGTCAGAGAATCCTCCTGTTTTTCACGGACGGGAGCACTTTCCTTTTTCGTCACAGCTGCGGAGACCTTTTCCCGGTTTTCCGGGACAGACGCACTGTTCTTTTTCAATACAGGTATCGTATGATCTGCTTCCATCCCGGCATCCCATTTTTCGTCGGACACGAATTTCATACCGCCGGCAGCAGATGCCTTTGCGTCGGGCGCGGATTTCATGCCGCCGGGCACAGATGCCTTTGCGTTGGAGGCGGATTTCATGCCGCCGGACACGGATGCCTTTGCGTTGGAGGCGGATCCTGCTGATGCCGGACCTGTCTTTGCCCCTTTTGACGTGGCTTTCATCCTCTTGGGCGCAGCTTCATTGCCGCAGCGGGTACAGAAGAGATCATCATCTTCCATGGGCATTCCACAATATATACAATGGCGCATAGCAATTTCCTTTCTATCGTGAAAATCCGAAAAGTAAACACTTTTTCACTCGTTTATCATACCATCATTTCTTCTTAATTAATCCGCCTTTTAAACATGAAATTCTGCTCCTCATATATTCCGTCCAAAAACCTCCCCTTGTTCTCCGGTGCTTTTTATGATTCCTGCAAGAGCCATTTCAAAAATGATAAATTTTTTATGCAAACCGTCAAAGATTATTTACTTTATATAATTATTCCTGTAGAATATGTATAAGTTGCGTCCTGCCTGCCGTCTTTACAGGCGGAGCAGTTGACATCGTGCGGTTTTCAAATACCGCAGGCAGGGATTCGGTCACAGAGAACAGCAGATCCTGTCTGATCATCCCGTCAGACAAAAAAGATTGCATCTTTTGCATCTGCATATTCCCGAATGTTTAACGTGTACGGTCCCAAACGTTGCTATAAATAATGAAAGAGAGGGCTCATCATGAAACAAACTGAAATGTTAGCAATGATCCTGGCCGGTGGTCGGGGAAGTCGTCTGCATGATCTCACCAACAAAGTGGCGAAGCCTGCAGTTGCATACGGTGGAAAATACCGCATCGTCGATTTCCCCCTCAGTAACTGCGCCAACAGCGGCATCGATGTTGTAGGCGTTCTGACACAGTACGAATCCGTGCTTCTGAACAGCTATGTTGCAAAGGGAGGCCTTTGGGGCCTTGACACAAAGGACAGCGGCGTTTTCGTCCTTACCCCTCGTGAAAAAGCTGATTCCGGTCTCGAAGTCTTCCGCGGAACCGCAGATGCGATCTCTCAGAACATCGATTTCATCGACAGCTACAATCCCGAATACCTTCTCGTCCTCTCCGGCGACCATATTTACAAGATGAATTATGACAAGATGCTGGACTGCCACAAGGAGAAAGATGCAGCAGCCACGATCGCGGTCATGCCTGTTCCGATCGAAGAGGCAAGCCGTTTCGGCATCATGATCACAGACGATGACGACAATATCGTTGACTTCGAGGAAAAGCCCGCAAATCCCCGCAGCACACTTGCTTCCATGGGTATTTACATCTTCTCCTGGCCGAGGCTTCGTGAGCTCCTCGTAGCAGATATGGCTGACCCCAATTCCGATCACGACTTCGGCAAGAACATCATCCCTACTCTGCTGAATGCAGGCGACAAGCTTGTCGCATTCAAGTTCGAGGGTTACTGGAAGGATGTCGGAACCATCGATTCCCTCTGGGAAGCAAATATGGATCTGCTGGATGAGAACTGCGAACTGAACCTCGATGATCCCACATGGAAGATCTACACCGAGGATGCTTCCGGACTTCTGGGCCTGCCCGCTTACATTGGTCCGAACGCTGACATCGACCGCGCATACATCACGCAGGGCTGCCGCGTCGACGGTAAGATCAAGAATTCTGTCATCTTCACCGGCGCAACCGTAGGAACCGGCGCACAGGTCATCGATTCTGTTCTGATGCCCGGTGTAGTCGTAGGCGACGGCGCAGTCGTCACCAGAGCACTGGTTGCTGACAATGTCAAGATTGCTGCAGACGCAGTCATCGGCAGCGCCGACAGCAAGGAAATCCTGCTGCAGGCGCAGGATGTTTAAGGGGAGGACAAAACAATGGCAAAAGCATTTGGTATCATAACTTCTTCACCGGAGCACAAAGTTGACGGTATGCAGGACTATCGTCCGATCGGCGCATTCTCCTTCCTCGGCAGATTCCGTGTGATCGATTTCCCGATCTCCAACTTCAGCAA
>ONXK01000139.1 GCA_900321785.1 uncultured Lachnospiraceae bacterium
CCCGTACATTGACCGCAAAGGTATCGTCGATCACGTTTTGGGTGATTTTCTCTATGGTATCAAGCCCGTTTTCGTCATCGACTGCCGCATTATTGACCAGGATGTCAACTCTGCCGAACCTGTCAACAGCTGCCGTATAGATATCCTTTACGGCATTCTCATCGGAAATGTCTCTTTCGAGGATCAGATATTCTGCATCCATTTCCCGGAGCAATCTTTCTAAATGATCCGCATCCCCTGCATTGGCTGCATAATATCTGTCCACCCCGTTTTTACCAGTCTTATCCTTATCAAACGGCCGGTCTACCTTTTTATACACCAGAACCAGTTTTGCCCCTTCGCGTGCAAACGCCAAAGCTGTCGCTGCACCGATCCCCTGTGGGTTATTCACCCCTGTGATCAAGACTACTCTGCCTTTTAATCCATAATCGATCATAGTATTACCTCTGCAAATCCCGATTTACATCAGCCTTCCTGACGGGACAGTATCTGCAGGGTCCTTTGATCCGGTTTCCCGTCAAAATACTTATCCAGCACTGCCTGAAAGGTAACGCCTTTTCTATTATATCATGAGGCTTATCGATTCGTGAGTCATATACATCTATGCAATTTTCCTTTTGCACAGCTACTTTTCACAGCGTTGTTAGAACGCGATGCCTATACCCTGACTGCTGCCATATTTCCAGGAAGTGTTTTTCCCACACCAAAAACAGACAGGGGCCGGTACCCCCGTACCGTCTCCCTGCCTGTCATGAAACTAATGCCCTTGCAGCTGTCAGCCTCTGCTTTTTTTCTTCTGAGTTTCTCCTGGTATCGCTTTAGCCTGTCGAGGACAGAGTCTCTGCCCTTAAGGGGAAGTTTCCCGTTTTTTCTTCTTTTCTTCCTGCGCTGCCGCGCTTCATGTTGATAAGCTGATCGTTTGTCGCAATGCTGCGCATGACCGCCAGGCGCTGCCGTTCCGAGAGCAGGAAATGATTCCCGACGAAGGTGGAGGCCTGCTTCAGGTCATAGCCTTCGTTGATCAGGTAAAGGATATGGCGGGATGCCGTCCGCAGCTTATGGATCGCTTCCGGTGAGAAATTATGTATATCTGCAGGGATGAAAGCATGTTTTCCCGGTGAAAGAGCTGCGCAGATATACAGTTATGCGCTTATCATGTGTGCGAACGGTTTTGTTCACATCGATCAGATCGATGACTTTTACCGCAACTATGCTTTTAAAATGGGGTATACTGCTCTCACGAACCTTCTTCATGATCTTGGATTGAGGGGCAATCCCGTAAAAGCATTTGAACAGTCTCTGATCAACAACAGTTCAAAAAACATTGCCATTGACGGACACGTAATACGTTCCTGTTCGGGAGAGAATGATCTTGCCGAGCCAGGTTACAAAATGAACCTGCTGAAAGCTTCTCAGGTAAACCTGCTCATTGCTTACGATATAAAAAACAAGATTCCGCTTATGTACCGTACTTACCGGGGATCCAGCGTCGATAAAAGCAGTGTGCTGGAGTTTCTGCGCAGCCGCTCTTTTACTGATACAAAGTTCATTGTAGACAGAGGTTTTTACTCTGATTCCGTGCTGAGCCTTATGTCTGAAAACAGAAACTGCTATATCATCCCCGTTCCTTCAAACAATAAGCATTTCCGCCGGATCAAAAAGACACTCGCTTACACATCCGGAGAATTTGTTTACAAATCCGGCAAAAAGGACTGTGCCAGGATTGTGTACTATGAAGAGCAGATTGACGAAAATACCCGTATCATCGTGTACAAGGACGAAGACGAAAACAATTCCAAACGTAAGAGTTACAAGCAGATGATCGACCTTGGAGAGAATAACTACACACAGGAAAAATACGAAAAGTATTGCAACTGGTGGGGTGTCTATTTTCTTCAAACTACGACAGACGGGACAGCCGCAGAAGTCTATTCTGATTATAAAGCCCGCTGGTCAATTGAAACATTCAACAATTACATTAAGAACGATGCAGATTTCAACGACCTGAAAATTCAGGATTATTACGTTGATCACGGTTTTGATTTTATTATGCTTGTTACAGGTCTTATTCATGCAAGACTTAATGAGGCGGTAAAAGCAATCCAGAAATCCAGTGTATCCACTTTTGATGTACTGATAAAATCAGGACATATGAGGATGGTTCTGGAAGAAAATGAGTGGACGTTACACAATACGAGGACGAAGGATCTCGAACTTTTAAAAGCCATAGGGTTTGTTCCAGAAAGAAGTTATCCTTCCATTCCTTCTAATGCGTAGCCACAACTCATATGTACAAAAACCTTAATGATTGTGTTTAAACAGGGACAGTCAGAACCGTCCCAAGTGTCTCAAGGTCTTATCCCATGAGGTCAGTCCATGTCCTTGAGCAGACCGTGCTTTTCATAGGTCGTCACGCGGACAGGTTTGTTGTTCTCGTCAACAAATACGACGTTGGGGTGATGCTCCTTTGCTTCTTCGGATGTAATCTGGCAGTAGCACATGATGATGATCTTGTCGCCGATGCAGACACAGCGGGCCGCAGCGCCGTTGAGACAGATCATGCCGGAGCCGCGCTCTCCCGCGATCACATAGGTCGCGAAGCGGTTTCCGTTATCGATGTCGACGATTTCCACCTTTTCGTACTCCAGGATGCCGGCACTGTCCATCAGGTCCTCATCGATCGTGATGGAGCCGACATAGTCCAGGGCCGCCTGGACAACGGTCGCACGGTGGATTTTGCCTTTAAGCATATTTAAGACCATTTATTTCTCTTCCTCCACGATGAAATTGTCGATCAGGCGGGTCTTTCCGATATAGACTGCCATGGCGACAAGTACTGTGCCCTGAACTCTTTCGGTCTTTTCAAGAGTATCCATATCAACTGCGTCCACGTAGTCGATCACGGCAAGGGGCTCGGTTCCGATTTCCGCTTTCATGGCTTCGACGATCTTTCCTGTGTCTTTTTCTCCTTCCTCAACCATTTTCTGTCCCAGTCGGACGGCGCGTGAGAGGATCAGGGCCGCCTTGTGCTCCTCGGGATTGAGGTAAGTGTTGCGGGAGGATTTTGCCAGACCGTCTGCCTCGCGTACGATGGGGCAGCCGACGATTTCGATTCCGTAGGACATATCGCGGACCATCTTGCGGATAATGGAGAGCTGCTGGGCATCCTTCTGCCCGAAAAACGCCTTATCGGGAAGAACAATATTAAACAGCTTGGAGACGACGGTGCATACGCCGCGGAAGTGGATCGGGCGGGTCTTGCCGCAGAGCTGCTTGGGCATGTCGTTCAGAATTTCCACGAATGTAGCTGCATTTCCGGGATACATTTCAGCCACGGAGGGGTGGAAGACCATGCTGGCTCCGTGCTCTTCCAGAAGCCTGCAGTCGTGGTCAAAATCCCTGGGGTAAGTCTCAAGATCCTCCCCGGGGCCGAACTGTGTCGGATTGACGAAATCAGAGACCACTACTCTGTCGCATATGGAAACGGCGCGGTCCACCAGGCTGGCGTGGCCTTCATGCAAAAATCCCATGGTCGGGACCAGACCGACCGTCAGTCCTTCTTTTTTCCATGCTCTCACCTGCTCCCGCACTTCGCGGATTGTTTCTGCAATTATCATTTTGTTTCATCCTTCCTGCTGAATGCTCACCATTCAGTCTTCTGGGAACTGTTCGAAAAACACTTATGAAAAACGCCCGGCGGTAGTACTCAATACTCTCTGTCCAACTGTGCCAGGAATTCTTCTGAACTGTCGCTCTTGACAAAGGACTGTGCTTCTGTCGGGAAGACGCCTTCCTTGACTTCACGGTCATAAGCCTTGAAAGCTTCTGTGATTTGATCGCCAATCTGTGCATACTGCTTGACAAATTTCGGCACAAAGCTTCCGAACATACCCAGCAGATCCTGACAGACAAGTACCTGGGCGTCACAGCAGCTTCCGGCGCCGATGCCGATGGTGATGATATCAAGTTTTTTGGTAATCAGGGCAGCGAGCCTGGGGGGAACACACTCCAGTGTTACGGCAAAAGCGCCGGCCTCCTGCACCGCAAGTGCGTCCTCGAGGACACGGCGGGCGTTCTCCTCGCCCTTTCCCTGGACTTTAAAGCCGCCGAAGGCGTTGGCGGACTGAGGGGTCATACCGACATGGCCGACGACCGGAATTCCGGCATCCGTGATCGCCTTGATCGCGGGATCGACGGTCTTGCCGCCCTCAAGCTTGATCGCGGAGCAGCCGGTTTCCTTCATGATGCGTCCGGCGTTTTCCAGCGCCTGTGCGGGGGAGATCTGATAGCTCATGAAAGGCATATCAACAACGACCAGGGTGTTCTCCACCCCGCGGACAACGCTGCGGCCGTAAATGATCATTTCATCCACAGTTACAGGCAGTGTGTCCTTGTAGCCCTGCATAGTCATTCCCAGGCTGTCGCCGACCAGGATCATGTTGATGCCTGCCGCATCTACCAGACGCGCCATGGAATAATCATAGCAGGTAACCTGAGAGATCTTTTCTCCTCTCTCCTTCATTTGTCTCAATGTAACGACTGTGTTTTTGCCCATCACTCGGCCTCCTTTTCAAGTACCTTTTTCATGTCTGTATAATCTGTGTCCGGATGTTTTTCCTGTGCCGTTTCCAGCAGCTTTTTGGAGACCTCTCGATAAAGGGCCTGGTCTTTGGCTGTCGGGAATGCGCCAAGGTGTTTGCGCACGGTTTCCACATCATTGCGCTCCATCGGGCCGGTGAGCGCTCCCGCCGGGCCGTGGGAAATGATGTGTTCCATGTTGCTTCGCAGAAGAGGCGTAATCGCCTGAAGGGCATATGTACGTGTAAAACCACAGTCCTCAAGCAGGTCAAGACTTTCCTGCACCAACGCACAAACCAGATTGCTGGCGATTGCGCATGCGGCATGATACAGCACCTTCTGTCCGGAGGGAATGGCCTGGACCCTGGGCCCCAGGCTTTGTAGTCTCTCCTTCCAGTCATTCAGATGCGCGGCGCTGCCTTCGATGCAAAAAAAAGCATCCTTCAGTTCCCTGTACGACGCATAACGGTCGCTGACCGGGAAAAGAGGATGGATGGAATAGCCCTCAGCACCTGTCTGCCCGATTCCCGGAAACGCTTCCTGCGCTGACATGGAACCGCAGCAATGACAGATCTGCCTGCCCTTAAGATCATAATCTTTCAACTTTTCAAATACTTCCGTGATCACTCCGTCGGAAACAGTAAGAAAGACCGCGTCACAATCCCCGACAAGCCTGCCGGGATCATCGTAACATTTGCTTTCTGTAAACTTTGCAGCCGCTTCTGCCGACTGTATATGTCTGCTGTAATAGCCGATCACATCAAGTCCGCCCATGGCAAACAATTTGCCTAGAGAGAAGCCAACCTTTCCTGCTCCAATAAAGCCGATTCTCATCGTATCACACTCCTTTCATCAGATACAGATTGTACCAATTCCGTTCCAACAATATTTCTTCGGGGTGTGACGCAGTGATACTGCTCCTGTTCCGGGGTAATGCAGAGTTAATTTGGTATAGTTTCATGATCACATGAATACCATCCATCTCTGTTAAAAACAGAGTGATTGTAGCACTCCGCTGTAGTGCAGTAAAGCAGCAGCCTCTCGATGCTGTGTTTTTTTTTATGGACAATCCTTACGCCTTTCGAAAAATCTTCCTGCAAGACAGGTAGGGATTATCCGCATACCTACGCGGTTTTCTGAACTCGTCTCCATTACAAAATTTTTCTATTTAAAGATGTTGGGGTCAAAAGCCCCCAGTTTTGTTGCTTAGCACATTGCTAAGCAAGCGTGACGAGTTTAACCGCATGATCGACGAGTGCCATGCCGGGAACATCGACATGATCATCACTAAATCGATTAGCCGGTTTGCCCGGAACACGCTGGACTGCCTGAAATTCATCCGGGAGCTGAAGGACATAAATATCCCCGTTTACTTCGAAAAGGAGTCCATCAACACAATGGATGCCAAAGGCGAGGTGCTGCTGACCATCATGGCGTCCCTTGCCCAGCAGGAAAGCCAGAGCCTTTCGCAAAACGTAAAGCTCGGCCTGCAGTACCGCTACCAGCAAGGACAGGTACAGGTCAACCACAACCGC